>JASFTY010000281.1:0-5510 GCA_050050535.1 Gemmatimonadales bacterium
GCCGACCCGTGCCAGGTGCGCATCCTGCCAGAAGGCAGGCGGTGCACAACGCAAGCGGAACCGACGGCGAGCGCTGCGTCACGGCTATCCCTGTAAGCATTCGGGTCTGCCTCTCCACCGCCCGGGCACCGGCGCACCCGGTGCCGACGCCGACATCCAGATAGTGGCAGTCTGTCTGGGACAATGGACCAAGTATACCGGGGGCACGCCCATCGCGTCCAGCGACCGGCACACGGTCAGCGCCGGCCGTGGCGACGGCTCGAGGGCCGCCTGAGCGCTTGACGCGTTGCGGTGTCATATATAGTATGCTAAAGTATGACAGCAAAGAGGAGAGTCACCGTCAGCCTGCCTCCGCAGCTCATCGCCGCCGCAGATCGGCGGGCCGAGCAGCTGGATCGTTCCCGGAGCTGGGTGGTGGCCGAGGCGCTGCGTGCACACCTGCAGCAAGAATCGGCAGCGAGTCCGTCGGGCCCTGCCGGAGCGGTCGCGGAAGCACCGCCGGCCGTCTACGCCGTAGCGGAGGTAGCCGCGGCTCGACGGGAGCGTCTTCGCGCGGAGGCCACGTTACCGCTGGAGGAACGGCTGCGGCGCGCCGAGGAGCTCGGCCGGCTGGCACGGGCGGCGCAGGCTCGCCGGCCACGCAGTGTCATCATCATCTTCGAGTCCTACGAGGATTTCTACGAGTGGCGGAAGAGCCGGCTGATCGGCGCCTGACCGCGGTGCGCGTGTGCGGGGAGCTCAACGTTAGCGGCGCCAAGTACCTGGTGATCGGCGGCGTCGCCTGCGCACTCCACGGGTACATCCGTGCGACCACCGACGTCGACATCCTGATCGAGCGGACCCTGCCAAACGCCAAGCGTGTGCTCGACGCGGTGTCGCGGCTGGGGTTCGGGCTTGCCGGCGAGTGGCTACCGAAGGAGATCCTCGCTCGTCCCATCACGGTGATCGGCGACGATCCTCAGATCGACGTCTTCACCATCGCCTGGAGCGTGAAGTACGAAGACGCCGTAAAGCGTTCCTCGCTGGTGGAAGTCGAGGGCGTCCCGATCCCGCTCATCGGGATCGACGACTTGATCGAGACCAAGCGCACGGGCCGACCGCTCGACGCGGCCGACCTCGAGGCGCTCGAGGAGATCAAGCGGCTGCGCGGCTAGGTCGACTGCGCCCCCAATATCCTCACCTTAAACCCCAGCTTCTGCGACAGCGCCACCATCTCCTCGAAGATATCTCCATAGGCCACCGCCACGTGATTCGACATGTAATGTGCCATGAGCGTATCGCGATCTATGCCAAGGTCGGCCGCCATGAACGGCCACTGCCGCGTCGTACCCTCCCACCAGACGTCCCGCTTCTCCGCAGGTAGCTTCACCACCGCTCCGCGCCCGATGTCCACCCACAACACATCGTCCTTTAGGTAGCAGCGCGACCAGGTGATCGCGCCCGGCAGGCTCTCGCCGGCGAACGTGCCGCCGGGTACGGGGAAGTAGAGCGCCGGCTGCCGGTAGCTGTGCACCCCTTCCAGCGTGTCGGGATCGAGGCTGAACGGGTAGGCGCTGCACGAGCCCGAGTTGAGCAGGACCCAGAGGAAGCGCCCCTCGTGCTCACCGCCCCAGCGCACGTCGTGAAACATCACCGCCTGGTGCAGTCCTTTGGCTTTGAGCAGGCGCTTCATCATCTCCATGGGGACCGCGTTACCCTGGTCGGCCTCGGTGGCGCAGACGATCGTGTCGCCGTTCGACTCCGGCCGGCAGGCCGAGTTGAACAGCCCCTCCGCGAAGTCGGAGGGCGGCCGCAGCGGGAGCAGTCCCAATTGATACTGCCAACCCAGGCAGTCGGCCTTGTACTCGTCGACCATGTCGAGCACCGCCAGGTAGTCGCGCAGCTGCTCGCGCGTGGCATCCTCGGTGAAGTCCTCGGCGCCTTCCTCGCCCCAATGGAACGTCACGCCCTTGGCCTTGACGAAGGTGAAGGCGGCATCGACGCGCGCCGCGTCGATACGGCGGCCGCGATCGATGATCCAGGCCTGGTCCACCTTGTGCTCGGTGAACCCATGGCGGTTGAGCAGGCGGGGGCCGAAGTAGCCATTGATCATGCCCATCGAGGTGTCGCCGAGCATCAGGATCAGTGCGCGCCGGTCCTGGAATCCCTGCGCCACCTCGCCCGCCAACTCAGCGGCCTGCTTCGAGACCGGCGCGCTGTACTCGATGTGCTCCTCGCCGTAGACGATCCGCCCGGACGAGCACCACTCCTCGAGCCGTGCCATGAAGCTCTCATCCGCCGTCCAGTCGGGAGCGTCGGTCCACACGCGAGAGAACTTCCTGCCCAGGCTCTCCAGGCAAGCGCCGGTGTTCAGGAGTCCGACCAAGCCCGGCCACTGGCCCGAGAAGTTGCTCGCCAAGAGCAGCGGGTTCTCCTTGCCGACCACGCCCTCGGTGGTGTGCGGCCCGTAGAACCAGTGCACGCAGATGCCGATCATCGGATCCTGGATCGGTCCCAGCTTCTCGATCGCGTGGTGCGGCTTGGTGAGGAAGCCCTCCACCCGGTAGTGCTCCATGCCCAGCTTCTCGAGCGCCGCCTCCATCTGCCGGGTCGCCTCGCTGATGCTCGGCAGGGCCAGCTCGTTGGGCTTCTCCCGGCCGTCGCCGGGCCAGAACAGGGCGATTCGCTGCTTCACGGTCGTTCCTCCTCTGTTAGCCCGCCGATCCCTGCTCGTCGACGAAGAACCTGGCCAGCGACTCCACACCGAACGACTTATGGAAGTGGACGACGATCCAGCGCCCGTCCCGCTTTTCCAGGACCCAGCTGCAGCGGAGCGGCAGGAGGGCGTGGCTACCGTCGGCCAGGACGGTCGCCAGGTCCCAGCGCGTCACGGCCCAGGCGAAGGCGCCCGTCGGACTCACGCGGATCCACTCGCGGGTCACGTCGATCGTGGTCTGCGAGAACGCGCTGTTCTGGCCGTTCATCACCTCGTCGAGCTCCTCCCACCCGACGATCCACGAAATGCCCGTACCACCACCGACGTTGACCATGGTGCTGTCACGATCCATCACCTGCCAGTACCGCTGCATGTCCTCTTCCACGACACTCTGGACGTACCCATCGAGCGTGGCCTTGATGGCCTCGCTTTCCGCCGCCGCGTCGACTCGAGGTTCCTGGGCACAGCCTGCGAGCAGGCACAGCGTCATCACCGTGCTGAATGCGCTGTTCCGAGTCATGGCTTCACCATCCTTTCCGCTGGAAAATCGGAGCTCCAGTTGATCGGCTGGCCGCCCGCGCCGACGTTCTCCTGAGTGAAAATCCGGGTCCCGAGAACGATCTTCTTGGGAACCTCTTCACCCTGCAGAATGCGAAGCGCGAGCTCGATCGCCTCTGCGCCGCCGGTCGGATAGAGAAACGTCGCATCGAGGATCCCCTGCTCGACGTACTGCTGACCCTCGTGCGGCAATGCGTCGATCCCCACGAACATCATCTCGTCCTCGCGGCCGGCCGCACGCGCCGCCAGCCAGGCGCCGTGGGCGCCGGGATCGTTGTGTGCGTAGACCACATCGATCTCCCGATTAGTGGCCAGCGCCGACTCCATCTCGCGCCGCGCGTTCGGCTCCAGCCACTGCATCTCGCCGCTGAATACGATCTCCAGCCCGGGATGCCGGTCGAGCTGCAGGCCCTTGATGAACCCCTGGTTACGGTCCTGGCCCGGCGTCGAGGTCATCAGACCCTTGAGCTCGACGATCTTGCCGCTGCCGCCGAGCCTCTCCCGGATCCACCTGCCCGCCGCACGGCCGATCTCCACGTTGTCGGCCCCGATGAACGTGGTGTACTGCTCGCCCTGCACCTCGCGGTCGAGGACGATCACCGGTATGCCCTGCCGGTAGGCCTCAGCCACCGGCCTCGTTAGCGGCGCGGCTTCCTTGGGGCTGATTAGGATCAGGTCGACGCCCTGTTGGACGAACTCCTCGACCTGCGCTCGCTGCACCAGCGAGCTGTTCTGGGCGTCCTTGAAGATCACCCTCAGGTCGGCGTGCTCGGCGGCGGCCGCTCTGACATCGGCGTCCATCTGCACGCGCCACGGCTCGCCCAGATTGCACTGGCTCATACCGATGACCCATGGGTCATCCGCGGTGCCCGCGTGGCCGCGGCGCGATTCCGAGCCGCAGCCGAGCCCGACCAGCACACACAGCAAGATCAGCGCGAACGTGCGTTGCCACATGTTTCAGGTCCCTCATTACGTGATATGGGTGGCCGCATAAAGATAGCCACTGGATACGATCACGACACGGCCCCGCTTAGCGGCCGTTTGCAACCTTTCGCGGCTTCGACCCATCTTATCGGGTAGCCACCTCTTGATTACCGAGAGAAAAGCCATGGGCAAGCAGAAACCGGACATGATCAAGGGAACCCTAGACATGCTCATCCTGAAGGTCCTGTCGCTGGAGCCGATGCACGGCTGGGGGATCGGCGAGCGCATCCAGCAGATCTCGGGGGACGAGCTGCAGGTGAACCAGGGCTCGCTGTACGCCTCGCTGCACAAGCTGACGCGGGAGGGGTGGATCAAGTCCTACTGGCGGGTAACGGAGAACAATCGGCGGGCGCGCTACTACGCGTTGACGCGGGCCGGTGAGAAGCAGCTGGGGATCGAGGCGGAGCACTGGGGGCGGCTGGCCGCGGCGGTGGAACGAATCATGGCGACGTCCTGAGGGCATCGCGCGCGGCAGGCTGGCGAAACGAGGACCGTTACGATGCGCTGGATGGCGAATATGGCATTCCGCCTGCGGGCCGTTGTGGCCCCAGGGCGAATGGAGCGGGAGTTAGACGATGAGATGGCCTTTCACATCGAGATGGAGGCCCGGAAACTCATCGAGCGAGGGATGACGGAGGAGGAGGCCTGGCGCCGGGCGCGGCGCAACTTCGGCCCACTGCTCCGCAACAAGGAGCGCGTCCGGCAGGCCTGGGGCATCGGTGCGGTCCAGGATCTGAGGGCCGATGCACGCCACACCTTCCGGGGTCTCCGGCGCAGCCCCGTCTTCGCCGCGGTGTCCATCTTCACTCTGGCTCTCGGCATCGGGGGCACGACCGCGATATTCAGTGTGGTGAACGGAGTCGTCCTGAAGCCCCTCCCCTTTCCAGATCCTGACGGCCTCGTGGCGGTGCACCACAGCATGCCGGCGGTGTACGCCGAGGAGACGCCGCTGTCCCCGGCCATGTACTTCACATTCCGCGACCACTCCCGAACCCTGGAGGAAATTGGCGTCTGGCGACGGGTTCCGGTGACCGTCACCGGCGTGGCGGAACCGGAGCAGGTGGTGGCCGCTCAGGTCACGGCCGGGCTTTTTCCTCTCCTCGGTGTGAGCCCCATCCTTGGACGAGGCTACGGCGAAGAGGATGTGGCCCCTGGGAGCACCAACCCCGTCATCCTGTCCCAGGGATACTGGATGCGACGGTTCGGGAGTGATCCCGACGTTTTGGGGCGGACCATCCGAATCGACGGGGACGAACTCACGATCATCGGTGTC
>JASFTY010000282.1:0-5508 GCA_050050535.1 Gemmatimonadales bacterium
TGCCAACGAAGAAGCCATCGCACACTTCGACAGCGCCCTGAAGCTGCTCGACACCCTGCCGGATGGGCCGGACCGCGCTGAAAGGGAGCTCGCTTTGCAACTCGGCGTGGCCGTGCCGCTTCAGTGGGCGCGCGGCTTCGCGGCCCCGGAATTGGAGCGGGCGACGGTAAGGGCCAGAGAGTTGTGCGACGAGGTGCGCGACCCGAGCCAGATGTTCGCCGCGCTGGCGCAGCTCACGCTATTCTACGCAACGCGCCCGGACTACCACCTTTCCCTCGAGTTGGCGGAGCAGCTGGACGAGCTGGCGGCCGGAGCCGACGACCCCTCACTCACAGCGGCTGTATCTTTCCTGAAGACCTGGCCCCTGCTCAACGTCGGGCGCCTCACCGACGCGGTGGAGTCTGCCGAGCAGGCGATGGCTGCCTACGATCCGGTTCGCAACGCCGCCACCGCCTACACGTTCGGCTTCGATCTGGGTGTGTTGAACCTAGCGTTCGAGTCTTGGAGTCTATGGTTGCTCGGCTTTCCGGAGCGCGCTCGCCGCGAGCTGGACAGAGGCCTGGCTCTGGCCCGCGAGCTTGGCCATCCGCACACGACGGCGTTCATCCAGGTGGCCGCCTGCGAGCTCTATTGGTTCCTGCGAGACCCGGCTGCAGTGGACCGGTACACCGAGGAGCTCGCGCCTCTTGCAGACGAGAAGGGGTTCATCTACTGGCAGGCGCACGCGGCCTTCTATCGAGCGGAGCGCATGGTTCGTGAGGGACAGGTCCGGGCCGGCATAGCACAGATGGATCAGGCGATCGCCGGAATGAAAGCTACCGGTACCGAGACATGCCTCACACGACTCTTCACGAGGATGACCGATACGTGCAGGAGAGCGCGAGCGATCGATGAAGCCGCGGCAGCCAATCGTGCCGCTCTCGAGATCATGCAGAAGTACGACGAGCGGTACATGGAAGCCGAGATTTATCGTCACCGCGGCGACCTACTGCTCCTGAGTGGCGGAGGCCATGCCGAGGCCGAGGCAGACTTCGAGCTGGCGATCAAGACGGCGCGGCTTCAGCACGCCAAGGTCCTCGAGCTGCGCGCCGCCATGAGTATCGCGCGCCTCTGGGAGAGCCAGGGCAAGAATGCGGCAGCCCGTGAGCGCCTGGCGGAGATCTACGGCCGGTTTACGGAGGGCTTCGATACTCGGGATCTGGAGGAAGCCGAGCTGCTGTTGGAATCCCTCTAACGCTCGCCTCTCGCCTCACCGCGCCGGGCCACCGCCGGCGCCGGACCACTCAGCGCCCAGACCGCTACCGGGTGCAGGATCCAGCGGACCGCCGCGATCGTCGCGTGCTCCACGGCCAGCGCCGCGCGGCCCAGCGCCGGCACGCCGTAGCGTATCAGCGCATAGACCGCACCCATGAGGATGAACGGCACGAGTGGGAAGATCGCCCAGAGCATGAAGGCAGCAAAGATGCCGAGGATGGCGATCGCACCGCCGACAAGATCGAGTAGGCCGAATCCGGACATGCTCTGAACCTCCCAGTCGAGTGTCTTGCTAGCCTAATGATAATCTAAGCAGGGCGCCAAACGATAGCCAGTCTCGATATCGGTTGCCACCCGCCGTGCACCGCTCAGACCCTGTGCACCACACGCGCGCCCGGCGCCCGCACGGCGAGCAGCCGCCGCGCATCGGCGGCGCCCATCCCGAAGATCGCGGTCCCGGCGGCGTCGGCCGAGATGCAGTCATCGGCCGTTACGGTGACGCTGCGCACGGCAGCACGCCGCGGTTCACCCGTGGCGGGATCGAGCATGTGGTGATAGCGTCGGCCGCCGTACTGGAAGTACTGGATGTAGTCGCCGGACGTCGCCACGGCACGGTCACTGGCCTCTACAGTGCCGACGAGGCCATCGGGATCGTCGGGGTCGCGGATGCCGACCTTCCAGGGATCCCCGTCCTCTGAGAGGCCGAGGGCGTAGAGGTCGCCGCCGACGTTGACCAGCCCGTTATAGATGCCGTAGGCGCGGAGCGCCTCGACGGCGCGATCGACGCCGTAGCCCTTGGCGATGCCGCCGAGATCGATGGCCGCCTCGCGGTCACCGACCAGCACAGCCGGGCTGCCGGCCGCTTCGCCGAGCTCGAGCGACCGATAGAGGCGACGACCGGCGAAGTCGCGGACCTCATCCGCCGGCGGCGGCTCCAACCGCGCCCCTAGATTCCACAGGCTCATGGCTCGACCCAGGCAGGGATCGAAGGCCCCGTCGCTCGCCTCCGCCCAGCGCAGCGCCTCGCCGAGGACCAGCGCGGACTCCCGGGAGATGCGCACGGGCTCCGAGCCGGCCTTCGCGTTGGCGCGGCCGACCTCCGAGCTGTCGCTGAAGCGGGTCATTGTGGCGTCGACGTGCCGCAGCTCGGTGATCGCCGCGTCTATGGCGGTCTGGGCATAGCGTTCGTCTCCGTGTACTACCGCTATGTCGGCGATCGTGCCCATGACGGGGACGGTACGCCGCACCAGCTCACGGCGTCGCCGGAACAGCCTGGGGGTCGTGACGACGGCGAGGGCGCCGATCCCCAGAGCGATGAACTGGCGTCGATTCGGGAGAGAGCGCCCCGAGCACTCAGGATCGATCATGTCTTCTCCGCTCCGTTGTCGCACTCGCCCGCCTGACAGCCGCCGCAGCCGCGGCTCCGCTGTCCACGGGCGAGCAATCCGAAACCGATGAAGGCCACAGCCAAAGCTAGAACGGAAAGCAGTTCAGTCATCTATGCGCCTACGAGTCACGAAGTGAACAGTCCCGCGAACCCCATGAACGCCAGCGAGAGGATCCCCGCAATGATGAAGACGATCGCGTTACCTCTGGCGATGACCGGTACGTTCACGAACTCCAGGTCCTCACGAATCGACGCCATCAGCACCAGTGCGAGCGTGAGGCCGGCGCCGGCGCCCCAGGCGAAAGCCAGCCCCTCGAAGAAGGTGTAGCCACGGTTGGCCTGGACCCAGGCCATGAAGAGGATCGCGCAGTTCGTGGTGATCAGCGGCAGGTAGATACCGAGCGCCCGGAACAGTGCCGGACTCAGCTTCTTGATCGCCATCTCGGTGATCTGCACCGCCGACGCGATGACCAGGATGAACGAGATCAGCTTCAGAAACGGCGCGTACGGCAACACGAATGTGTTCAGGAGCCAGGCGCAGACCGAGGCGACGGTCAGCACGAAGATGTTCGCCGCCCCCATACGCAGCGCCGTATAGATCCTGCCCGACACGCCCATGAACGGACAGAGGCCGAGGAAGTAGGCGAGGGTGAAATTGTTGATCACCATCGCCGAGATGAAGATCCAGGCTACCTCGCCCATCACGCTGCCCTTTCCACGGCGACGCCCTCCGGCGGCTCACCCGCTCTCGCACGTTCCAACTTGCGGCGCTCCCACCAATTGAGGGCCAGCAGGATGAACCCGATGGTGAAGAACCCACCGGGCGGCAGAATGAAGATGATCCACGGCTCGTAGTTGGAGCCGAAAAGCGGAAACCCGAGGAAGGTACCATACCCCAGGATTTCCCTGATCGAGCCCATCATCAGGAGTGCGATGATGAATCCGATCCCAGTGCCGACGGCATCGATGATGGCGCGCGGCACGGTGTTCTTCGAAGCGAACGCCTCTTGGCGGCCGAGGATCATGCAGTTGACGACGATCAGCGCGATGAAGGCGCCCAGCGCCTTGTGGATATCGGGGACGACCGCCTCGAGCGTCATGTCGGCGATAGTCACGAAGGTGGCGATGATCAGGATATAGGTCGAGATCCGCACCTCGCTCGGTATCAGCTTTCTGAACGTCGCGACCAGGATGCTCGAGCACAGCAGCACGAAGAACGTCGCTAGCCCCATGGCGATGCTGTTGACCACGGTGTTGGTCACGGCCAGCGCCGGACAGAGTCCGAGCATCTGGATGAGGACCGGGTTCTCGCGCCAGATGCCGCGCGTCAGGTCCTGGCCCGGCGTCGTCTGCCTCGGCATCAGTCCACCCCTTCCAGATACGTCTCGAGCATCGGGCCGAGCTGTTCCAGCCGGTGATTGATGATCGCGATCACCGCCCTCGACGAGATCGTCGCACCGGTGATCATGTCCACCTCGTTGGCGGCGCCGGTGGCGCGGCTGCTCTTGACACCGGCGATCGGCGCCTCGGGCCCCTCGAACTCGGCAACGAAGGCGCTGTCCTTCTCGATCTTGTCCCCCAATCCCGGCGTCTCTTTGTTGGACAGGACCTTCATGCCGATCACGGTCTGCGTCTGCGGATCGTAGCCGAAGATCAACTCGATGATGTCCTGGAAGCCGAACTCGGCACCGGTGACAGCGAAGCCGATCGGCTCGCCGTCTTCCCGATAGCCGAGGAATACCGTCTCCAGGCCGGTGGTGTCGGTTCCGGCCGGCAGCTCGTTCACCAGGCTACCGTCGACGACGTACAGCGTGTCCCACCGTGCGGGTCCCTTCAAGACCTCCTGGACCGCCTGCCTCAGCACCATCGCCTTGTGGGCCTGGATCGCCGGTTGCGTCACCTGGTAAACGAAGACGAGCAACAGCCCGGCGATGGCCCCGGCGCTGCCCAGCGTGAGCAGCAGCCGCCAGGAGGGGACCTCCTCGCGCTGAGGCGGCGCCTGCGGCAGGACGCGGCCCTTGTCGCTCCCGTCCCCCGCGCCGCTCACGCTGCCTCCTCCTGCAGCCCGGTGCCGAACACCCTGGGCTGCGTCCACTGGTTGATGTACGGCACCATCGCGTTCATCAGCAGGATCGCGTACATCACACCCTCGGGAAGGCCGCCCCAGGTTCGGATGAGCACAACGAGGGCGCCGACCCCCGCCGCGAACAGCCAGCAGCCCCTGCTCGTGACCGGCGAAGTCACCATGTCGGTGGCCATGTACCAGGCGCCGAGCATCAAGCCGCCGGAGAAGAGCATGAACAGGGGACTCGGGTAGCGGGTGGCGTCGAGCAGCCAGAGAGCGCCCGACAGGACGAACACGGTCAGGAAGATGCCGGCCGGGATCCGCCAGTTGAGAAAGTTGCGTAACGCCAGGTAGCCGCCACAGACCGTGATGACCAGGGCTGACGTCTCACCTGCCGAGCCGCCGATCGCTCCGGTCAACAGGTCGACCGCATCGGTCGCGATGCGCTCGAACTTCCACAGCCCCAGCGGCGTCGCCCCGGTCACCGTGTCCACGTCAGCTCCGATGAGCGGCAGTGAGGCCTGGGTCCGGCTCAGGCTCCACCAACTCTCGTCGCCCGTCGGCCAGGTCGTGATCGCCACAGGGAACGCGGCCTGCAGAAAGGCACGCCCCAGCAACGCCGGGTTGAATATGTTCTGACCGAGGCCGCCGAAGATGAGCTTTCCGAATGCGATGGCCACGACGCCGCCCAGAAAGGACATCCAGAGCGGGAACCCCGGCGGTAGAGTGAGGCCGAGCAACAGCCCGGTGATCGTGCCCGATCCGTCGCCCAGCGACCCCTTGGGCCCGAAGACCAGCTCGG
>JASFTY010000283.1:0-5501 GCA_050050535.1 Gemmatimonadales bacterium
CCGCCGCGGTGAGGCGGCCGCGGTCCGAGCGGTCGAGCTCGATCCCGACCTGGCCGAGGCGCACGCCGCCCTGGGTGCCGCGCGCTTGTGGGGCGCCTGGGACGCGGACGGAGCGGAGCGGAGTCTACGCCGGGCGCTCGCTTTCAATCCGAACCTCGCCCAGGCCCACAACTGGCTCGGCGACGCGCTCATCGCACGTATGAGACTCGAGGAAGCGCTCGAGTCGTTCCGCCGAGCGCGAGACCTCGACCCCTTCTCACCGCTCATGCACCGGGATGTCGCCCGGATTCTCCTCTACCTCGGCCGTTGCGAGGAGGCCGTCGCGGCCGCACGAACCGCACTCGAGTTGGATCCCAGCCACGGGTTCGCTCACTATATCCTTCAACGCTGTCACCGAGCGGCGGGGCGCCTCGAGGAGGCCGTGGAGGCGAGCGTGAGATGGACAGCGAGCTACCACGGCATCATCAATGCCGATGGCCTGCGCGCCGCTTACGATACGGCCGGCTGGGAGGGCCTGCTCGAGGCTCAGACGGCTCTCTATCTGACCGTTCCAGACTACTATCTCGCCGCGAAGGGGTACGCGGAGCTGGGGCGCGCCGACGCGGCTTTCGATGCCCTGGTCGCCGCGCTCGACGCCCGCGAGGGATTCGTGTATCAAGAATGTCGGGCCGATCCGGTCTTCGCCCCTATGCACTCGGATCCACGCTGGGACGAGTTGCTCCGGCGGATGGGATTCTGACAGGTCGGTTAGACGCGTGCCAGAGATAGACAAGGTCGCGCCGGGGCTGCTGCGACTGCCGCTGCAATGGCTCGACGCGATGAACGCCTACGTGCTGGGCGATGTGCTCGTCGACTCGGGGACCCGGTGGGCCGCTGGCAAGCTACTGCGAGCATTTGAAGGGCAGACGATCGTCGCCCACGTTGTGACCCACGCCCACTTCGACCATCAGGGTGCCACGCACGCCGTCTGCCAGCACCTCGGGATCCCGCTTTGGTGTGGGGACGGTGACCGCGCCGCGCTGGAGAGCGGCGACCTGAGTCGGGTGCTGCCGCCCTCGCGGCCCCTGTTGGCAGGACTCGGCCGCGTGCTCGGGGGACCGGCGCATCCCGTCGAACGAACCCTGCGCGAGGGCGATGAGGTCGGCGGGTTCACGGTGATCGAGACGCCGGGACACACACCCGGTCACCTGGCGTTCTGGCGCGAAGCCGACGGGGCGCTGGTGCTAGGGGACGTGCTCTTCCACCGCAACCCGGTGACGATGCGCCTCGCCCTTCAGGAGCCATTCCGCATCGCGACCGTGGATCCCAGCCGGAATCGCGTCTCGGCGCGCAAGCTGGCGGAGCTGAGGCCCTCGGTCATCTGCTTCGGGCATGGGCCGCCTCTGCGCGACGGCGACCTGTTTGCCCGGTTCGCTTCCAGCCTGCGCCGCGACTAGTTGCCGTCCGGTTCCGGCCGGGGGCATCTTTGAGCGATTCGTGGCCCCATACTAATCGCTACGCGGTGGTAACCTTCGCGGTGCTCTAGGCCGCCGACATCGTGGGTTTCTAAGCCACAGGAGATGAATCCAATGATTCCGATTACCGAGTCTCGTTCGACCGGACGCCAGGCGCCATGCCGCATACTCGGCAGCATCTTCGTGCTGCTCACCGCATTCGTCGTAGCCGGCTGCGCCGGCGCGTCCTCCGACTCGGACGATGCGTTCCGCGTGGCGGTGATCCGCTACCAGCACGAGACCTGCACGTTCTGTCCCGGTGGCGACACCGAGATCGAGGACTGGACCCGGATCCGCGAGCCGCTCGTCGGCGATGAGGTCCTCGAGTCGGACGAGTACATCGAGGGCTTCGTGAAGATGGCCGAGGAGTACGGCAACTTCGAGCTGCTGGGCATCACGTCGCCGTACGAGGTGTTCGGTGGCTCGTCGCGCAGCTGGAACTCGGAGGAAAGCTTCGAGCACTTCATGGGCCTCATCCTCGACGACCTGAACTCGAAGATGCCGCTGGACGGCGTGCTGCTCGCGCTGCACGGCGCCATGGCGGTGCGGAACGTGCCGCGCCCCGAGGCCGAGATCGCCCGGCGCGTCCGCGAGCTCGTCGGGCCCGATGTCCCGATCGTCGGAACGTTCGACCTGCACGGCAACGAGGACGGCGAGTTCTTGCGCTGGGCGGACGGCGCCTTCGTGGTGAAACGCTTCCCGCACTATGACTCGTGGCTGCAGGGCGAGCGGGCGGCGCGCTACATGCACGAGATCCTGATGGGGCGCTACGCGCCGACCACTGCCAGCCGCAAGCCGCCGATCGTCACCGCGACCGTTCTCCAGTGGACCGGCGCCTCGCCCGCCATGGACATCATGGAGCGGGCACGCCGCTGGGAGGCCCGGGAGCCCGGCGCCTACGTCAGCGTCTTCTTCGGATACCCGTGGTCCGACGTACCGGACGTGGGTACCACCGTCCACGTGATGACCAACGACGACCAGGCGCTGGCCGACCGGATCGCCGACGACATGGCCGAGTACATCTGGCGCGTCCGCGAACCGTTCGCGCACGGCGAGTTCCCGATGCCCGAGGCGGCCGTGCGCAGCGCCCGGCAGGCGATCGCCGCCGGCGCCACGCCCGTCGTGCTCGCCGACTACTCCGACCGGCCCGGCGACGCCACCTGGATCCTGCGCCAACTCATCGACCAGGGCGTGAACGGCGTCCTCTACGCCGCGCTCCGCGACGAGCGCGCACTCGAGGCGCTGGCCGAGCGCGACGCCCAGCCCGGTGACCCGTTCGACATGGAGGTCGGCGGCTTCACCGGCCCGCAGGCCGGGCCGCCGGTCCGCATCACCGGCACGGTCCGCCTGTTCCGATCGATGGGGGACTACGGGCACATGGCCGCGGTCGAGTACGGCGACGGCAACATGCTGATCCTCGCCCCGGCCTACACACAGATCACCTCGCCCGACTACCTGCGCTTCGACCCCGTCGACCCCGACGCCTACGACGTCTTCGTACTCAAGTCGCGGGCCCACTTCCGGCGCGGCTTCGACGAGACCGGCTACGCGAAGACCATCATCATCGTCGACGCGCCCGGCCCCTGGATCGGCACCACCCGGCTCGACGCGCTCGACTACCAGTTCGCGCCCATCGATCGGCTGTACCCGTTCGGGACGCCCGAGAACGTCCCCGGAGGATGACGCGACTGATTACTCGACAGGGCATATATTGTTGGGAGGTTCAGCCGAGCGATCGCGGGGATAGATAAGGGCCGCCGCCTCGGCTGAGCTACTCAGGCACCGCAGCGAACGGAGAATCCCCGTATGGGTGCAGACGTCGTTGAAGTACTCGCACCGGTGCTCGCGTTCATCAGCATCGGCGGCATGATCCTCATCGGCATGAAGCTCCGCTACGACCACAGGGAGCGCACCGCCCTGGGCGGATCATCGCGGCAGGAGGTCGAACAGCTGACCGACACCGTGAAGGCGCTGCGCGATGAGGTCCAGGTCCTGCACGACGGCTACCTCGAGCTCAACGAGCGGGTCGAGTTCGCCGAGCGCCTGCTCGAGCGGCCGAAGACGGACTCGGACGTCCATCGCGGCGGACAGAGCTGAGCCGCGTGGCGCCCCGCGGTAGCATCTGGTCGCGCGCCGCGGCGGTCGCGGCCGCGACGCCCCAGACGCGGAACCGCTACGTCGACTTCCTGCGCGCCCTCTCGATCTGCGCCGTCGTCGTCGGCCACTGGCTGATCGCCGCGCCGTACGTCAGCGGCGGCGAGCTGAGCCTCAGCAACATGCTGGAGCATCAGGAGTGGACCCGGCTGCTCACCTGGGTCTTCCAGGTCATGCCCGTCTTCTTCATCGTCGGCGGCTACTCGAACGGCGTCTCGTGGAACGCGGCGCGGCGCGACGGTCGGCCGTACAGCGAGTGGCTGCGCGGCAGGCTGCAGCGGCTGGTCGGTCCCGTGCTGCCGCTGCTGGCGCTCTGGGCAGTGCTCGGCGTCATCGGGAACCGGCTGGGGCTATCGCCGGAGATGATGGCTGCGGGCTCGCAGATGGCGCTCATCCCCATCTGGTTCCTCGCCGTCTATATAGGAGTCGTCGTCCTGGCGCCGCTGACCTACGCGGCGTGGGGACGCTACGGGCTCACTTCGGTCGCGGTACTCGCCCTGGCGGTGGTGATAGACGACGTCCTGTTCTTCGCCGCCGGCCTGCGGGCGGTGGGCTGGCTCAACTACGCGTTCATCTGGATGGCGGCGCACCAGCTGGGCTACGCCTGGCGCGACGGATATCTGTCGGGCCCGAAGTTGGGGCTCGCCTGGGCGATCGCCGGCGCCGCGCTGCTCGTCGGGCTCGTCACGCTGGGTCCGTATCCGGTGAGCATGGTCAGCGTGCCGGGCCAGGAGGTGAGCAACACGCTGCCGCCCAAGCTCCCCATGCTGACGCTGGCCGTGGTCCAGATCGGGCTGCTCCTATCTATAGAGGCGCCGATGCGGCGCTGGCTCGACCGCCCGGCGCCCTGGACCGCGACGGTGCTGGTGAACAGCATGATCATGACGGTCTTCTTGTGGCACCTCACCGCTTCGACCCTGGTCATCGCGGCCGCCATCTGGCTGGGCCAGATCGGGCTCACGGTCGAGCCGGGGAGCGCCGCCTGGTGGGCGGTCCGCCCGCTCTGGCTCGGCCTCTACGCACTCGGACTCGTCCTCTTCGCCCTCACCTTCATGCGCTTCGAGCGCGGCGGCGGCGCCCGCACGGTCGCAGCCTGGCGCCAGGTCGTGGGCGCCGCTCTCGTCTGCGCCGGCCTGGCGCTCCTGGCGCTCCACGGGGTCGGCGGCGACGGCCCGCTCGGCCTCAATCCGTGGGTGTTGCTAATGCCATTCGTGGGAGCCGCGCTGGCCGGGGTGAACCCGCTGGGCACGGCGCCCGCGAGGTTGGCTGCGTGATACCTCCTGCAGAACCGATAATCCGAGGCAGTTGAGATTCAGTTGAACGTGGGGCTTTAGCCTCCCGGCGGAGGTTATTCGACGGGCGCCCACTCCACAGCGGTGATAACGCTTGACGTTAATAACGGCTCACGTTATTATGGTGCCGTGATCAGGAGCTTCCGGGACAGGGATACCGAGGACGTATTCGATCGGCTCCCGGCGCGACGCCTGCCCACACAGATCCTGCGGGCGGCGCGGCGCAAGCTCCTGATTCTCGACGCCGCCGACAGCCTGGCCGATCTTCGCATTCCACCGGGCAACCGCCTCGAGAGATTGTCCGGCGAGCGAGCGGGGCAGTACAGCATCAGAATCAACGTTCGGTGGCGGATATGCTTCAGCTGGCACGAAGGCGACGCCTATGACGTGGAACTCGTCGACTATCACTAGGAGCAGACGTGGCTAGGAAGAAGGCGCCGCCGATCCACCCCGGCGAGATTCTGCTGGAGGAGTACCTCGAGCCTCTGGGGATCAGTCAGTATCGACTGGCGAAGGACACCAGCGTACCGCCGCGCCGGATCAACGAGATCGTGCACGGCAA
>JASFTY010000284.1:0-5466 GCA_050050535.1 Gemmatimonadales bacterium
GATCGATAGTAGCGGTTGCGCCACTTGTCGGGAAGCAACCATGAAGTCCTGGAGGACACTGCTATTGGTGCTCGCCTTTGCCGTCGCGAGTGCGGGTTGTCAACCGCCGGTGCAAGAGGCCGGGCCGCTGTCCGAAGAAGATGTGGCGTCGATCCGCGGAGTGTTCGACTCGCTCATGCAAGCGGAGCGGGCGAGTGATTGGGATGGCCTGGCTGCGCTCTTGGCTGAGGACGCGATCATGATGATGCCGGGTCAGCCGACGATCGAGGGGTTGCCGCCTGGCGCGCGACGCAGCTGACTTACTGCCGTCCGTCGTGCGACAGGAGGTTGGCGGGCACCTCCTGCTTCTCGAGGTCCGGGCCGTCGATTGCCAGTCCGAGGGAGACGCCGCCGGCGCCCTGGAAGAATTCGATCTCGATGGGGTGGGGACCGGCCTCCAGCGCCAGGTAGCCGGACCGCTCGCGTGTGCCATGGATCCCGTCGTTGTCGACGATCATCTCGCTTGCCAGGTAGAGGCGGCTCCCATCATCCGATGACAGGTGGAGGCCGTAGACGCCCGTCTGTGGGACGGAGAGGTAGCCGCGGAACCGAAGCCCGAAGTACTCTTCGCGGTCGCCGATCGCGTGGTGGACGTGGTCCGTGATCTCGCTTGCCACGGGTACGAGCGTCTCGAAGTCGGGCAGCCGGCGCCAGCTGCCGTCCTGCTCGTAGCGCTCCACGAGCAGACCCGGTTGCAGATCGTCTACGGTCGCGGGCGGCTTCGGCGTCGCTCTCTCGAACCTGGCGGCGCTGACCCGGCTGGCCGTCCCGTCCGCCCAGACGGCGCGCGTCCTTATCGTCACTGTCTCGTCGATCTCTAGAGGGCGGGTATACCGGGGTGAATCGCTCGTCGGCTCGCTCCCGTCGGTGGTGTAGTGGATGCGAGCGCCGGGCGTCGGCGTGTGCAGCTCGACGGTAATGCTTTCCACGAAGATCGGAACGCGCCGGTCCACGCGTGGCGGGAAGTAGCCGCGCTGAGCCAGTGCCACGGCAGCGGGCTCGATCTTCGCCACCTCACGATCGTAGGTCATTAGGCCATTGTTCTCGGTCTCGATGTCGGTGGTCTGGGTGTAGACCGACGCGCTCAGGCCGCGCTCGGCCGCGGCGACCCGAATCACCTCGAAGAAGTCTTCGAACCGCCGGGTCAGGCTCTCGCGATCGGGGAACAGGTCGTACCCCCAGCCTTCATTTTGCCAGGTGTGGCCTGCCAGGTTGAACCCGAGGCCGCCGAACTCGCCCTGCACGGCGGCGCGCGCCGGCTCCGGCTCGGGCGGCTGCGGGTCGGGGTAATGGTGCCGGTCGACGACGTCGCCGGCACCGCGCTCGTACCAGCCGCTGGCCTGGTTCACCAGCCGCGTCGAGTCGGTGTCGCGGACCAGCTCGACGATCCGCTCGGTGTCGTACTGACCCCACCCCTCGTTGAACGGCACCCACATTACGATGCTCGGGTGGTTGCGTAGCGCACTAATGACCCGAACGAGCTCACGCTCGAACTGCGCCGTCGCCGCGGGATCGGTGGCGGTGTCGGATCCACGTGACTCGAGCGGGATGTCCGCGTTGGGCATGTCCTGCCACACCAACAGGCCCAGACGATCGCACCACGAGTAGAACGTGCGGGGCTCCACCTTCACATGCTTGCGGAGCATGTTGAAGCCCATCGCCTTCGTCATCTCGAGGTCGTAGACCATCGCCTCTTCGGTGGGCGCCGTGTAGAGCCCGTCGGGCCAGTAGCCCTGGTCCAGCGTCCCGCTCTGGAAGACGAAGCGGCTGTTGAGCAGCAGGCGCGTCACGCCGTGCTCGTCCGGACCGACCGAGATCTCCCGCATGCCGAAGTAGCCGTCAGCTTCGTCGATCGGGTCGCCGTCCCGTAGCAAGCGGATCTCGAGGTCGTAGAGGAAAGGATCGTCGGGCGTCCAGAGTCGCGGGTCAGGGAGCGGGATCGTGATCGGCTCGCCGACGAAGCCACTGCCGTCCGCTAGGCGGGCGCCGCCCGCCAGAACGGCCAGTTCGGCCATGTCGCCCTGTTGGGTGCCGACGGTCTCCAGCTCGATCGCTACCTGTCCGGCGTCGATGTCGGGCGTGACCGTGTAGTCGGTGATCGCTGCCTCGGGGAGAGGCTCGACCCAGACGGTCCCCCAGATGCCGGTGACCGACGTATAGAAGATCCCGCCGGGGTCCCTCACCTGCTTGCCGCGCGGCTGGGTGCCGGCGTCGGTGGGATCCCACACCGCCACCGTCAGCGACTGGGTTGCGCCCTCATTCAGTGCGCCGGTGACATCGAAGCTGAACGGATCGTAACCGCCTCTATGCCGGCCGACCTCCTGGCCGTTCACCCAGACCTGGGCTTCCCAGTCCACCGCCTCGAAGCGGAGCAGCACCCGGCCCGCGTCCTTCCAGTCTTGCGGGAGATCGAACGCGCGTCGGTACCATAGCCTGCGTGACTCGCCGACCGTGTCGGCAACACCCGAGAGCGCCGACTCGATGGGGTAGGGGACGAGGATCTGCCCGTCGTAGACGCTCGGCTCGACTTCGCGTGCGGTTATCGCGTAATCCCACAGCCCGTTCAGGCTCAGCCAGTCGTCGCGGCGCAACATGGGGCGCGGGTACTCGGGCCGCGCGTTCGACGGCGCGACGTCAGCGGTCCAGCGTGTCGCCAGCCGCAGGTCGGCGGGCTGCCAGCCGGGCTCGGCGCATCCGAGGAGTAGCAGCGCGATGATACCGGTAGCTCGACTCATTGTACCGAAAACCTGTAGATGGTGGTCGACTCGTAGCGCTCTCCGGGCCGCAGTACGGTAGAGGGGAAGTGCGGTTGGTTGGGCGAATCGGGGAAGTGCTGGGTCTCGAGACAGAAGCCGGCACGATGTTCGTAGGGGGTACCGCCTTTTCCCACGTTGCTGCCATCCAGGAAATTGCCCGAGTAGAACTGGATCCCCGGCTCGCTCGTGTAGACCTCCATCACGCGGCCGCTAGTCGGCTCGTAGACACGCGCCGCGAAACGCAGCGAGCCGTCGTACGCGTCGAGCACGAAGTTGTGATCGTACCCGCCGCCGAAGCGCAGCTGCTCGTCCGCTGCATCGATCCGTGCACCTATGCTCAACCGCTCCCGGAAATCCATCGGCGAGCCGGCCACCTGCCGCAGCTCTCCCGTCGGGATCAACCCCGAGTCGACCGCTGTAAAGCGACTCGCGGCCAGTTCCAATTCATGCCCCAGGATGTCACCGGAATCGTGACCCGCCAGGTTGAAATAGCTGTGGTGGGTCAGGTTCACGACCGTCGGCTTGTCCGTCTCCGCCAGGTACTCGATTCGCAGCTCGTTCTCGTTCGTCAGCGCGTACGTGACGGTGACCGTCAGTCGTCCCGGGTAGCCCTCTTCGCCGTCCTCGCTCACGTACGACAGCCGCAGCCCCGCTTCGGACTCTGCCTGATACGGCTCCGCCGCCCAGACGACCTTGTCGAAACCTCTCGAGCCACCGTGGAGATGGTTGTCGCCGTTGTTAGTGGCCAGACTGTACTCGACCCCGTCCAAGAGAAAGCGCCCGCGGGCGACCCTGTTGCCGTAGCGGCCCACAATGGCACCGAAGTAAGGCGTGCCCTCCAGGTAGCCGCTGAGCGAATCGCAGCCGAGCACAACGTCGCCTGGAACACCGTCCCTGTCGGGGACGAGCAGGTGGGTGACGATACCACCGTAGTTGGTGATCCGCACCTCGACGCCGTCGGAATTCGTCAGCGTGTAGAGCTCGACGTCTTCCCCGTCGCGAGTCGTCCCAAAGGGCTCCACCTGGTACGCAGGCATCTCCTCACCGGCCTCTCGGTAGTTGTCGTCCTGGGTCGAACATCCTGCTACAGCGGCCGCCAAGAGGTACAGCACCGCCGCTCGTGCCGGCAGCGGCTGCAGCCGACGTACCTCGCGTGCGCTACGCATACGGTCTCCTATCGGAATCGTGATGGAATTCGGGCAGGACTAGTGTGGCACCCCCGGCTTCAGCGATCAAGTACCCGGATCTGCTCGAGACCCGCGGCGATGAAGGTCCATTGCAGCGCCATCTGATCGCGGACCGGCATCGCCTGCAGGCCACGCGTCCGAGCGGCCGCCGCCACCTCGGCGGCCGTCGCGCCGCCACGAAGCTCCGCCCGCCACCCTTCGAGCAGCTGCCTCCACCGTTCCGCCGCCGGGTCGGGCGGCCCGAGCGACTCACCGACGCCCGGCGTGATGAAGAGCGGCATCTCGGATACGAGAGTCAGCGGGTCGCCGCCCAGCGCACGTACCGCCTCCATCGAGCTGGGGCGGAAGAGTGCCGCCGTGTCGGGCTCGCCC
Organism: Gemmatimonadales bacterium; assembly: GCA_050050535.1. Classification (GTDB taxonomy): domain Bacteria; phylum Gemmatimonadota; class Gemmatimonadetes; order Palauibacterales; family KS3-K002. Next base: position 4,355 of record JASFTY010000284.1, read on the forward strand.
AGCGCGATGAAATGTTCGCGCATGTAGCGCGAGTCGGGCCGCGTGCAGAAGCCGCGCTCGAGGCGGAAGAACCCTTTTTCGCCGCGGCGCTCGGCATCGTGGAGGGTGTAGCCCAGCTCGGCGACGGCAGCCACGCAGATCTCGCGGATGCGGCCGAAGCGATCGTGCCAGGCCGGCTCGATGAGGAACCATGGGCCGGCGGCGAACGCCATGCCGTGCAGCGAGACATGCAGTGAGAACGGGCCGTCGGCGCGATGCCACCAATCGTGGACGGCAAGGTTCTCCGGCCGGGCCTCGCGGTCGCCCGCGTCGCGGGGAAAGCCGAACTCGATGTCATCGCCGGGCGGCTCGCGCACGACGTTCACCAGGTAGTCGCACAGGGTGTAGGCGTCCGCCGCCTCGTGTTGCCAGGCGCGGTTGCGCTCGGCGCCATCGGGGTTGATCTGCGGTACGATCCACCACTCGTATTCCGACAGCAGCGGATCGTCGGCGGCGCGTGCCGACAGGTAGCCGGCTACTCGGCGCAGGAGCCGGGGACCGACCGGCTCGTCGGCGTGACTGCCGGCGAGCAGGCTGATCCGCCGCGGGCCATGACCCAGGCGAAATGCGCGGATCGCCTGCCCGCCCCGCGATCGGCCGATACGCTCACCGGCGCCGAGGTCCAGCGCCTGTGTGGACAGGATCTGGTCGGTGTGATGCACGATCGGAATCGTATTGAGCGGCATCGTCGGAGGCCAGGTCGCCCGGCCGGTTCAACTTCCGTAACTTCTGCAGGATCGCTCTGGGCCCTCGCCGTCATAGCGCCAGAAAGGATGGTCGAGATGAAGAAATGGGAGTACCGGTTCCTGGACTCGATGGATATCGAGGAGGGCGGCTTCCTGGCCGTGAAGAGCCGTGACGCCGTCGAAGCCTATCTCAACGGAATCGGCGAGGAAGGGTGGGAGGTCATCAACCTCGATTTCGTCGAGATCGAGGGAAGGACGTCGTTCGTCGGTGTCGCGAAGAGAGAGAGGGCCTGACCATCACACACCGGCGCCTGCTGGCTCGTCGGCGCCTCTGAGTACCTTCAGGCTGGGCGCGACCAGGTAGCCGCTGCCGGCCAGTCGCCCGGC
>JASFTY010000285.1:0-5454 GCA_050050535.1 Gemmatimonadales bacterium
CGACGACGCGCAGCACGCCGTCCTTGTCGATCCGCGACGCCAGCTTCTCGAGGACCCGCTCCTTCTCCTCGTCGGTCAGCGCAGCGCTCCGCCGAACGTTCCAGCTCGCCTCGACCCGCGTGGCGCGGCGGTTGACGTGCTGGCCGCCGGGGCCGCCCGCGCGGGTCGCCCGGAAGGAGATCTCGTCATCGGGAACTGGGTTGCGCTTGCTCACTGAGCCGGTCGATCAGAGGTGCGGGTCTCAAGAAGCACGCCGTATCCAAGATGGGAGGTTCCGCCCACGGTTTGCAAATCTGCGGCCCGCGAAACCCGGCGCCCGGCGTCTCGTAGTGTCACTCGTGGTGAACCGGGCCGACCCCCACAAGAAACGCGACGCCATGGACACGGTCTGGCAGGACATCAAGTACGCGATCCGATCACTGCGGCGCGGCGGCGCCCTCATCGCCATCGCCGTGCTTTCGCTGGCCATCGGCATCGGCGCCAACACGACGATCTTCAGCGCCGTCGACGTCTTCATGCTGCGGCCGCTGCCCTACCCCGACTCCGACGAGCTGTACTCGGTTTACACCACGAACCGAGAGCGCGGCTGGAGCCGGGTCTCCTTCTCGGTGCCCGACTTCGTCGACCTGCGCGAGCGGAGTCGCACGCTGGATGTGGCGGCGACGCGCTACACGAGCTTCAACGTGTCGGAGGGCGATCGACCGGAGCGGCTCAGCGGCGTTCAGGTGAGCTCGAACTTCTTCCGCATGCTGGGCGTGCAGCCGGCACGGGGCCGGGCGTTCACGCCGGAGGAGGAGATCGAGGGTCGACACCAGGTCGCGATAATCAGCGATGGCCTCTGGCAGCGCCGCTTCGGCGGCGACCCGGACGTGCTGGGTCGGGTCGTGCTGTTGGACGGCCAGCCGCACACGATCGTCGGCGTGATGCCGCCCAAGTTCTGGTTCCTCAGGACAGGCACCGACATTTGGGTCCCCTTCTACATAACCGGTCAGGAGCACCGCAACAGCCACTACATCGGTGTCCGTGCGCGCCTGAGACCGGGGGCCACGCCCGAGCAGGCGCAGCTCGAAGCGGATCGTATCGCCGGACAGCTGGCGGCCGAGTATTCGGACACCAATGCGGGCAATGGCGCCGTTCTCATCACGCTGCACCGCGACGTTTTCGACGAGGGCTTTCGGACCGGCAGCCTGACCGCCACCGTGGCGGTGCTCTTCCTCCTGCTCATCGCCTGCGCCAACGTCGCCAACCTGTTGCTGACGCACGCGGCGGGGCGCGAGCGCGAGGTAGCCGTGCGCACGGCGCTGGGCGCCGACCGCAGCCGTGTCGTCCGCCAGTTCCTGACCGAGGCGCTGATCCTCTCGGTCGCCGGCGCGATCCTCGGCCTCGGCCTCTCGGTCATCGGTATCCGCGGTCTGCTGTCGGTGATGCCGGGCTGGTTCCCGCGCATCGACGAGATCGGCCTCAATCCCCGGGTCCTCGGCTTCACCGCCCTGGTCACGATGCTGAGCGCCGTCCTGGTGGGTCTGGCGCCCGCGATCCAGAACACCAAGCCGAACATGGTCGAGTCACTCAAGGAGGGCGGCCGCGGCGGTACGGCGGTCAGGGGCGCGCGACTCAGGAAGGCACTGGTCGTCGTCGAAGTGTCGCTGGCCCTCGTGCTGCTCGTTTCCTCGGCACTCCTCGTCCGCGGTTTCATCAACATCCGTCTGGCCGAGCGTGGGTTCGACGAGAGCGACGTGCTGGCCTTCATGCTCGCCCTACCCGAGCACGAGTACCCGGACTCCGCATCCACCATCGCCTTCCACACCGCCCTGCGCGAGCGGCTGTCGTCGCTTCCCGGCGTCCGAACCGTCGGTGCCACGACGATCCTGCCGCTGCACGGGAACGCCATGACCTACTACTGGCTACCCGGCGAGGACATCGAGAGCGACCTGCAGCGCAAGCTCACGAGTGTCAGGGACGTCGCGCCGGGCTACTTCGATGCGCTGGACATACCCGTGCTGCAGGGACGCGTGATTGAGGATATCGACAGACCGGAGAGTCGCCGCGTCATCGTGATCAACGAGGCGATGGCGGAACTGCAGTGGCCCGGCGAGAATCCGCTCGGCCGCGAGCTGGTGGTCTACTCGGGCCCCAAGGAGATCGTCGGCGTCGTCGCGGACGCCCACTACAACAACGACGTGCAGAGCAGCGGGCCGATGATCTACTTCTCGGCATATCAGGACGACAACCGCTATCTGGACTGGGTGATCGAGACCGACGTGCCTCCCGAGACACTGGTCGAGTCCGTGCGACAGGAGGTTATAGCCATCGACCCCAACCTGCCGGCCTACAACATTCGGCCGCTAAAGTCGCTGATCGACGAGACCCTCGGCGGCGACACGATCATGGCTAAGGTCATGGGCGCGGTGGCGTTGATCGCGCTGGTCCTGGCGCTGGGCGGCGTCTACGGCGTGATGGCATATTCGGTCTCGCAGCGCACTCAGGAGATGGGCATCCGCATCGCGCTGGGTGCCCAGTACGCTGACGTCGTCTCCCTGGTGATGCGCCAGGGCGCGCTGCTCGCCCTGCTCGGTGTCGTGCTCGGGGTCGCCATCGCGCTCGCCGTGACCCGGACCTTGGCGTTCTTCCTCTACGGTGTCAGCCCGTTCGACCCGCTGACCTTCGCCGCCGCCGCCCTGGCACTACTGGTCGCCGGGATCGTGGCGACCTTCTTCCCAGCGCGGCGTGCGACGCACGTCGACCCGATCATCGCGCTGCGCGCCGAGTGAGCGGCCCCGCTCAACACCCAAAGCGCGCCAGGCACACAGCACGACGATAGTGTAATATGTTGTGCCGGCGACCCGCGGCCTCCGATCGGCCGTCGGGCCGCCGTTCACGCATGACAGATGCGGAGATCCGAAATGGAAGGCAGCCACGACCGGATACGTGCCGGCGAGCCGTGGGTCGAGCTCGCCGCCTTGCTCGAACTCGAGGAATTCGCCGAGTTGCAGGCCTTTCTCGCCGCGCTGCCACCCGAGGAGACGGCTCGTGCCTTCTCGCGGCTCAGCGACGCCGAGATCGAGCAGACCCTCGCGGCGATCGGGCCGGAGCAGGCGGCAGGCATCCTCGACCTGCTGCCCAACGTCCAGGCGACGGAAATCATCGAGGAGCTGCCGGCCGCCCACGCAGCGGCGATCGTCGAGGAGCTGCCCAGCGCCGGGCAGGCCGACGTGCTCGCCGGCCTCAGCGACGCCGACGTGCAGGCGATCCTCGACCAGATGGCGCCGCCCGAGGCCGTTCAGGCCCGACAGCTCTTACAGTACGACCCGCACACCGCCGGCGGCCTCATGCTCACCGAGTACGTCGCCTACCCGGAGGAGTCCACGATCTCCCAGGTGATCGACGATCTGCGCCAGCACGGCGAACGTTACTCCGACTACGTGATCCAGTACGCATATATCGTGGACCATGCCGGCTCGCTGGTCGGCGTGCTCCGGCTTCGTGACCTCTTGCTCGCCCGCCACGCCGACCAGCCGATCCGCTCGATCATGATCGATGAGCCGATACACGTCTCGGTCGACACAGAGCTGAATGCTTTGAAGCACCTGTTCGACGAGCAGCGCTTCATCGGGATCCCGGTCACCGATGCGGCCGGCCGACTGGTCGGCGTCGTGCGGCGCGCTGCCGTCGAGGCCGCACTGAGCGAGCGGGAGACCCGAACCTTCCTGCGGTTCAGCGGCCTCATCGCTGCCGAGGAATTCCGCACCATGCCCACCTATCAACGCTCTTACCGCAGGCTATCCTGGCTGTCGATCAACATCGTGCTCAACGTCATCGCCGCCAGCGTCATCGCCTTCTACCAGGAGACGCTCTCCGCCGTTATCGCGCTGGCCGTCTTCCTGCCAATCATCTCGGACATGAGCGGTTGCTCCGGCAACCAGGCGGTGGCTGTCAGCATCCGGGAGCTCTCGCTGGGTCTGCTCAAGCCCTACGAATACGTGCGCGTGCTCGCCAAGGAGAGTGCGGTGGGAATCATCAACGGAATCGCACTCGGACTGTTGCTGGGCGCAGTGGCCGTCGCCTGGAAAGGGAATCTCATGTTGGGGCTGGTGGTAGGTGGCGCACTCGCCGCCAACACGCTGCTCGCCGTCATGCTGGGCGGCTCGCTACCCCTAATCCTCAGGTCGCTGCGACTCGACCCGGCGCTGGCGTCGGGCCCGATCCTGACGACGGTCACCGACATGTGCGGCTTCTTGATGGTGCTCGGCTTCGCTTCGCTGGCGCTATCCTGGCTGACAGCCTAGCGTGAGGACGGCGATCGCTTGTAGCTGACCGACAGCCCCGAGCGGCTCGCACGGACGATCTCGGTCTCCAGATTCGGCGTGTTCTCCAGCTCCTCGAGGAATCCTCTGATGCCTCTCATTCGCCTGCCGGACACGTTGTGCGCTGCGATACACCCGCCCACCTCCAGTTTCGGCAGCACCGCCCGCAGGTAGTTCGCATACCAGTCCTTGTCCGCATCGATGAAGACGAAGTCGAACGGGCCATCCAGCTCGACCACCAGTTCGTGGGCGTCGGCCAATCTGGCGTCGATGAACTCGCTGAGTCCCGCCTCCTCGAAGTTCGCCAACGCCTCTCGGTAACGCCCTTCGTCTATCTCGATCGTGATCAGCTTGCCGCCGGTCCTACTTAACGCCCAGGCGATCCATATCGCCGAATGCCCCGTCGACGTCCCGATCTCCAGGGCTCTCGTGTAGCCGTTCTCCACCACCAGATCGTAGAGCACCTGCCCGTCCGCCACGGGGACATTCGCGTCCCGCCATGCATACCGGTGACTCTCCAGAAACCGCTGAACCCGCGCGTCCAGCTCCCCCCGGTCGACCCCCTGTGCGACGCAGACGGGCGCCGACTGATAGAAACTCAACGCCAGTGCGGCCCAGAGAACGCTGTGTGCGTGCTTCATTCTGACTCTCCTGTTCCCGTCGCTCTCCGGCGCACCTTGCTGAAGACGGCATACACCGGTATACCGACCCCCACAGTGGCCAGCGCGATCGACGACTCCATCGGCCGCTCGAAAAAGGCGAGCGCCAGGATCAGCAGGCTGACGCATATGAATAAGAGTGGCGCGACGGGGTACAGCGGCATCCGGTAGGTGCTACGGCCAGACTTTCTCAACTTGAACACGCCGATCACGGCGATGATGGGAAAGATCCCCAGGCCGAACCCCATGTACGTCAGGATCTGGTCGAAGGTCCCGGACGTCACCATGACGGCCGCAATCAGGAACTGCACGACTATCGATTTGGACGGAACGCGATACACCGGGTGGACGTCGGCGATGAACTTGAAAAAGTATCCGTCCTTGGCCATCGCGTAGTAGACACGCGGACCGAGAATGATCAACGCACTGATCGCGGAAAGCAACGCGAAAGCTATCAGAATCGAGATCACGGTGTCGGCCATGCCACCGAG
>JASFTY010000286.1:0-5450 GCA_050050535.1 Gemmatimonadales bacterium
TTGTAGAACAGCACCTCGCTCCCCCATCCGCCGCTGAACGCGTTTCCCAGCGCCAGCGCGCGCGCGCCCCCGGGCAGGCGCAGCACCAAAGGCGCCGTGCCCGCGGCTTGCGCGAACGCGTCGCTCGCCATCAACGACGCGGCGACTGCGATAGTGATCGCGCGGCGGCCGATGACCCGAGACGCGCAGGGACCGTGTGGCAAGCGAGGGAAGCGACGCATCAGTGCTCGCTGAGGTTTGGAGTGACAAGGAACGCCGGATCCATGTTCGATAGCCCGACATCACTGACGACCACTGTGCCGGCGGGTGTGCGATCGAAGACGAACCGAATACTCCGGAGCTTCGCCGGGTCGAATCCTCCCGGTTGCTCGGCGAAATCGGCGAGCGGGATGACGTACGTCTGGAGAATCAGCTCGTACAGGTTCCTGAAAGCGCTCTCGTCCCGACCCTTGCGACGCCTGACCGTGATCTCGAGCGGCTTGCGGGTCGCGCCGTAGCGGCTGAGCGGTAACCGCGCCGTCATGCCGTCCGCGTCCACGACCTCCACCGTCAGGTCCACTACGGTCGTGTCCGTCGCTACCGATGTCGAGTCAGCTTGTGCGGGGATTCCTTCCGCTCGAACCTGCCCGTGCGCCCGCGTCCGCGTATCTGCCTGCCCTTGTACCTGTGCCTGTTCCCGGGTCTGCAGCTCGGCCTGCGCGGTCACGCTATCCGACTCCGCACCAGTCGAGTCCTCGGCGGCCTCACGGGGCCCCGGTTCGTCATCGGTAGGCGCGAGCGAGAACTCGAGCACCGTACCGCGGTCCACTTCCCAGGCGGCGCGCAGCGAGTCGCTGATGGTGATCGTATAGGAGCCCGGCTGGCCCATCTTCGTCGTGTCGTCACCGGCGATACGGTTGTTCCAGCCGAGCCACACGGCGTTATGCCCGATCTCGGCGTTGCGCCAGCGGAGCGGCATCACGGCCTCGCGCCACGTCGCCAGGCTGTCGGCCTCGACGGTGACTCCCGGCACGCTTCCCGTCGTGACGTCGACATCCTCGTTATAGTCCGCCAGTGCCTTGAACCCGGCATCCTGGAAGCGTGTCGCGTACATGGTCTTGGGAAGCCACCGGCCGATGGCGCGGTGATCCACGAACATCGGCAGATATTCCGTCTTTCCCTTCAGCGTCGCATCGAGAAAGGCGGAGAAGTAAATCTCCGCGAACTCACGCTGCTCTTCGGGCTCGACCAGGCCCCGCAGGTCCAGGTAGCGTGCGCTGCGCGGGCCCCAATCCTGGTTCCCCCACACCGTGTTCCACTGACCGTGGTTGGCGCGATACATCCAGACAGCCGATTTGAACCAGCGCTGACCGTCGGTGAACTCGACACGCTGGTACTGGCGCAGTCCCGAGAAGGCCGACACGTCGGCGTCGTGCGAGCCCTGAACGACGAGGTAGTTCACGTTCTCCAGCGGGGTCGGCCGACCGGTCGGCTCGTATTGCCCGTCGATGGGCGCGATGGCGATGAGCGCCTTGATGTTGAAGTCGAAGTCGAATTCGACGGTGGCGTCGTCGGGGTAATGCGTCAGCCGGTTAAACGCGCCGGCGATGGCGACGGCCTCGCCGCCCCGCGAATGTCCCACGAGGGCGATGTTCTCCATGTCCACTTCGCCCTGGAAGGGACTGCCCGCCGAATCGTTGAAGCTGCGCCAGGCGCGGAGATGTTGGAGCAACATCCAGCCACGCGCGTCGTTCTCGTCGGACATGTAGCCGTTGAGGAAGTTCTCGTCCACCGACGCGAAGATGTAGCCGCGGCTGGCGAGCAGCTCTCCCAGGTACTCGTAGCCCGGATCCGAATACTCCTTCATGTCGTGATTTCCGTGGACGATCAGCACCAGTGGAAAGGGACCTTCCGCGTCCGGATACCACACACGACCGTTCACCGGCAACGAATCGAAGTCGAAGCCCCAGTACCGCGCCCGTGACCTGCCCAGCGAGGTACTCGGCGCTTTCGCCAGCTCGCTTCCGTTCACCGGCTCGGTGGTGATACTCACCGAGTCCCGATACTCCGGTCGTTGTTTGTCCGTGCCACTGCCGTAGTAGAGGGTGCGGACCTCGTACGGGCCCGGCTCGCCGGGGTTGGGGGCGGCGATGAGCAGCTCTGCCAGCACGCGGTCTGAGTCGTCCGGCGCGAGCCTCAGCGGCTGCAGGCAGGCCGCGCTGAGGAGCATCGCAGCGATGGCGCCAATCGCGTGGCGTGTGCTCAGCCGCCGAAGTCGAGATCTGTGGTAGGGTTTGAACATTTGGATACGAGGTTTACCAGTTCGACACCCTGACGGCCTGTAGGGTTGGATAGTGAGGAAAGGAATAGCATGGCAAGGACGCTGCTTGCAGAGATCATTGATCGTGGGAGAGAGCCGATCGCACAGCTGCGATCAGCCGCTCCAGCAGTTCCCCGGTGGGCGGCCTGTAGCTGGTGGTTCGCAGCACGGCGACGCCGACCTTCGAGTCGAGGTCGAACCGAAGGTCGGCATTGTATCCGGCGACCGAGCCGCCGTGCCCGACGATCGTTGCACCGTCCTGCTCGCCGATGAAGAAGCCGAGCCCGTAGCTCTCGGCCGGCGCCTGCGGCGTGAAGACCTCGGCGCGACTCGCCGTCGACAGGATCGGGACCGGCGAGGTGCCCATCATGGCGGCGGCGAACTTCGCCAGATCGCCCACCGTCGAGTAGATGCCGCCGTTCGGCACCTTGTAGCCGCGGCCGAAGTGCTCGCGCGTCGCCCGCTCGGCGCTCACCTCACCGGTCTCACGGTCGCGGTTGTAGCCCACCGAGAGGCGCGCCGCCAGCTCCGGCGTGTTGACGATGAAGGTGCTGCTGGTCATCCCCAGCGGCTCGAAGATCTGCTCTTCGATCAGGGTGATGAACGGCACGCCGGCGGCGCGCGAGCTGGCCAGTCCGAGTATCCCGAACCCGATGTTCGAGTAGGAGTACTCGGTGCCCGGCGGAGTCCTGAACGAGGTGTGCGGGATCGACTCGAGGACCTTCTCCTCCCACCGGTAGATCGAGCCCGAGGCGGCACCCCGTAGATCCGGCTCGCGGACCAGGCCCGCCGTGTGGCTCGCCAGCATCCGGAAGCTGATGGGCTGCATGCCGGCGGGCGGGTCGGCCAGGTTCGCCAGCTCGGGGAAGTAGTCGACTACGGGGTCGTCGAGAGCGAATATGCCGCGCTCGACCAGCTGCATCATCAGGACGGCGGTGAACGACTTGGAGATCGATCCCGTGCGGCCGATCGTCTCCGCGGTGCAGGCGACCGTATTCTCGATGTCGGCCCAGCCGTAGCCCTTCGCCCAGATCACCTCGTCAGCGACGAACACGGCGACCGAGGCGCAGCCGGCGGCGTCCTCGGCGACGCCTGCGGCGACCTCGGCGTCGAACTCGGCGATCGCCGCTTGGAACGGCGAAAACTGCGCCGCGGCCGGCGCGGCGGCCAGGGTTCCAAGAAGCGTCAGCGCGCTGAGTGCGGCCGGGATCCGGCGACGAAGTGTCCTTTTGATCATAGGGCATGTCGCTCGCTGGGAGAGGTGAATAGGTACGCCACATTCTGCCATCAGCGGCGCGCCGCCGCCATAGTGGGCGCCCCGGATCGGCCGCGGAGAACCGACGAGGCTGGGAGGTCTTTTGCCTGCCGGCTGCGCCGCCGGAGAGAGGAGAGGGAGATCGGCTCTAGGCGACGTCCACCGGGTGCGGCAGTCCCCAATCGTTACGAGTGCAGGGCGCCGGGGCGCTGCGACGCTTGGGAAACGCGGCGCTCAGCACGAGGGCGCAGTATATGACCACCGCCAGAGGGAACGCTCCTGCCCAGACAACGCGGTCTTTGAGTCTGCTCTGCTTGTCCTTCATTCTCGATGTCTCCCTTGCTCGGATGTTCGCCACCACTCGATAGATAGACGGTGCGGGTAAAGGCCCGTTGACGGTTGTGTATCAGAAATGTCTAGGCCTGAAACCCGGCTTCTTACACCGCCGTAGAGACTCGCAGGATCGCCGAGGCCATCCGGCTACCTGCTGCGTCCTTTAAACTCTCTTCCGAACGAGCGACTCAGCTATGGCCAGTCTCAGCCAGGATATCCGCTACGCACTTCGTCTTCTACGCCGGTCGCCAGGCTTCACCGCGATCGCGGCGATGACCATCGCGCTGGGCGTCGGGCCGACGACGACGATCTTCAGCGTGGCGAACTCGCTGCTGATCCGCACGCCGCCGGGCGTCCGCGACCCGGGGACGCTGGTAACGCTCTACGCGTCGTACGAGGAGGGCGCCCGCTTCGCGACGTTCTCTTACTACGCGTTCGAGGAGTACCGGGATGGCCCCAACGGGCTGGCCGACCTGGCGGCGCTGGAGGTGTTCTCGGTCAGCCTCTCGGCGGGCGGCGGCGGCGACCCGGAGATGGTCACGGGCATGTTGAGCTCGGCCAGCTACTTCGATGTTTTGGGCACGCGACCGGCGCTGGGGCGTTTCTTCCTGCCGGAGGAGGACGACGTGCCGGGCGCCGGTCAAGTGGTCGTGCTGGGTCATCGGTTGTGGCGGCAGCGGCTGGGCGCCGACTCGTCGATCGTCGGGAAGACGGTCAACATCAACCGCCGGCCGTTCACGGTGATCGGTGTGGCCGAGGAAGGGTTCCAGGGTAACGTGGCGGCGCTGGAGTTCGGCCTCTGGGTCCCGATCACGATGCGTGAGAGCCTGACGGGGCTGGGGCTCGATTGGACCGCCACGGGGATCACCGCCGTCGGGCGACTGGAGCCGGGCCGCTCGGTGGAGCAGGCGAAGGCGGCGCTGGCAGTGACGACGGCACGGCTGGCGCAGGAAGACCCGGATTCTTTCGGGAAGCTGACGCTGGAGGTGGCGTCCTACTCGGCGATGATCGAGGAGGCCCGAGGACCGGTGACGCTATTCATGGCGTTCCTGCTCGTCGTCTCGGGGATCGTACTGCTGATCGCCAGCGTCAACGTGGCCAGCATGTTCCTGGCGCGGGCGACGGTTCGCGCCCGGGAGCTGGCGGTACGGCTGGCGATCGGCGCCAGGCGCGCGCGGCTGGTGCGCCAGCTCGTGGTGGAGAACGTGCAGCTCTTCGTCCTGGGCGGTGGCGCGGGAATCCTGCTCGCGTACTGGGCGACCGGTGCGCTGGCCGCAGTGAGCTTGCCGGTCCCGGCGTCTATGCACTTCGACTTCACACCCGACGTTCGGGTTCTGGGCTTCGCACTGGCGCTTGCTCTGGTCACGGGCATCGTCTTCGGCCTGGCGCCGGCCCTCCAGCTGACGAGGCGCGACATCACGGCGGCCCTCAAGGGCGGTCGCGGCGCTGAATCGCGAGGCGGTACCCGGCTGCGTAACGCGTTCGTGATCGCCCAGGTCGCCGGCTCGGTCGTACTGCTCGCCGGGGCCGGAATGTTTCTGCGGGCACTGGGCCGTGCCGATT
>JASFTY010000287.1:0-5449 GCA_050050535.1 Gemmatimonadales bacterium
GAACCGTTCCCTTACGGCGGCCTGCAGACGGACGTCGAGGCGCTGGTCAAAGGGGTATCCGCCGTTCTCTGCGACCCGCGCTACTACCGTAGCTTCCTGGGCGACGGCGCCAATCAGCAGATCGGCCGGCGCCTGGCGGAGAAGCACGTCCACGCCGGCGGTACGCTGATCAGCGCCCTCGAGGCCTACATGCGGCTGCGCCAGGCGATGATCCTGGCTTCCCGTGACGTGTTCCGGGACAGTGACCGGCCCTTCTTCGACCTGATGACGCGGCTGAACCGCTGCATCGACCGAATCCTCTTCGCCATCGCACAGGGCTACTTCAGCGCCTTTCAGGCCGAGATCGAGAAGCAGGCCGTCACCGACCCGCTCACCGGCCTCGGCAACTCCCGACGCTTCCGGGAAGCGCTGGCCGCCGAGCTCAAACGCAGCGACCGCACCGGCCGCCCCTTCTCCATCGTCTTCGTCGACGTCGACGACTTCAAGGACATCAACGACCGAATCGGCCACGTCGAAGCCGACTACACCCTCACCGCCATCGGCCGCGCCCTCGCCTCGCAGCTGCGCGGGAGCGACCTCGTCTGCCGCTGGGGCGGCGACGAGTTCATCATCCTCTTGCCCGAGACCGAGCGCCAGGAGGCCGGCGTGCTCGCCGAGCGCCTGCGGGCATCCGTCGCCGACTGCGACAAATGCGCCGGTGCCACCATCTCCCTCGGCGTCGCCTGCTTCCCGGCCGACGGCAAGGATTACGATGGGCTGGTGGCGAACGCCGACCGGGCCCTCTACGCCTCCAAGGACCGCGGCAAGAACGTCGTGACCCAGAGCGCCGCCGCCGGCGGGCGCTGAGACACGCCGCCCCCAACCGGCCAGACCCACTCTCCTAACTCAAACGATCAGGCCAAGATAGCCCGTAGGGCGCCTGGCCAGCCCCGCGCCCCCGCGACGCCGCCGCTGGGCGGCGGAATCCGGGCTGGGCGCGAGGGCCGACGAGTATTGCGGAAACGGGCGTACAGGTTATAATGCGGGGTCTCAGAATCAATGCTGAGAATGATTCCAGTCAATTGGCCCTACACTGTGACGATATGCCCCACTGGGAGGGCGAACCGCGTCGAGCCGCCGGCTCCGGTAAGTGGTTCGTGAGGCTACGCTTAGCGGTCGAGAACCAGCGGTGCGCCGCGTGGGTGGCGGCCGCCTGAGCCTTTTCCTTTCGAGCAGTAACAGGCGAGTACCAGCGTAACGGGAGGCGATTCGTGGACAAACGAGCTACCAGAATCCTGGTACCAGTAGCCCTGGTGCTGGGTCTGGTCCTGGCAGGGGGGTGTGTGGACGAGGAGACGGTGTTCGTAGACCGGCCGGTCTTCGATCTGCCGTCGGATACCGTCTTCAACATGCTGGGGTACTACAGGGACAGGTCGAACCCGGAGGACCCTTACGCGTCGAAGCAGACGGCGTGCGGGAACTGCCACGCGACGTACCAGAAGGGCTGGTTGGCGACCGGCCACGCGGACGCCTGGGCGGGTCTGCAGTCGAGTCCGGGGGCGGCCGAGTACTGCGAGTCGTGCCACACGGTCTCGAAGCTGGGGAACGTGCTGACGGACGATGCGGGTTGGGAGCTGACGAGGGACGCGCGGTACCACGATGTGCAGTGCGAGTCGTGCCACGGACCGGGCGCCGAGCACTCGGCGAATCCATCGACGGCGAACGCGCCGCTCTGTTCGGTGGAGGCCGGCACGACGGCGACGGTGGGCTGCGGCGAGTGTCATAGCGGCGAGCACCATCCGTTTGTGGATCAGTGGGAGGAGTCGGGCCACGGCCAGATGCACGCGTGGGACGTGTCGAGCGCGACGCGGACGGTGTCCCGCTGCACGCCGTGCCACGAGGGTCGGGCCGCGCTGGAGGTGACGTTCGGCGAACCGTCGAACTACCTGGAGAAGTCGGGGCCGGATCCCCAGCCGATCAATTGTGTCGTTTGCCACGATCCCCACAGTGACGCCTACGAGTATCAGCTGCGGGCCGACATTGGGTCGAGCGGCCTGACGAACTTGTGTACGCGCTGTCACGCGAATCGTGGTACGCCGCCCAGTGAGCATGGCCCGCACGCGGCGCAGGGGCTGCTGGTGCTGGCGACCAACGTCGGCTGGATACCACCCGACTTCCTGGCACCGACGTTCGGCGGTTTCCTTCCCGACGCCCACGCGCACGGCGATACGGACGACAAGTGCGCGACCTGTCACGTGACGACGTTCACGGTGACCGAGCCCGAGTTTTTCCAGTCGGTGGGCCACACGTTCGAGGCGGTCAGCTGCCTGGATGATGTGACCGGCGAGCCGGTCCCGGGGCCGTGCACGAACGACGAGCGTGACTTCCGCGCCTGTGCGACTTGTCACGCGACCGAGGAGAATTCGCAGACTCTGTACGAGGGCATAGTCGGGGAGCTCAATCTGCTTCTCGACGAGCTGTGGACCGACACCAACGGCGACTGCGTGTTGGATCCGGCCCCGACCGACGGCGGTCTGCTGGCGGGGGTGGTCGCCGCCGGTGACAGCACCGACCTCGATCCGCGGGACGATCTGATCACGACCGCCGAGGGCGCGTGGTGGAACGGGCAGCTCGCCTACACGCATGAGCGGCCGTGTTGGGGGGAGGCGACGCTGTATTTCGGCATCGCCGGGCCTGACGAGGAGCCTGAAGACGGGACGCCGGACGGGATCCACGTCTCGGCGCACAAGGCGAGCGGTGAGGGTGTTCACAACCCCGATCTGCTGGTGGCGTTGCTGGAGGCATCGATCGAGGCGGTCACGAACTTCTACGGGAATGGTCCGTAGTCGAAGGAGACCGGACTGGAGAATCTGGCCCTGCTGCCGGGGGGTGACCTCGGCGGCAGGACCTTCAATTTGAAGATAGGGATCTCAAGTCAGCCGTCCGAGCTCGCGTGTGGATGGGAAGTGCGCACGGGCTGGGCTCGGGCTTGCAGGACTGGCGCCCACCAACAATCCGGGATTCGGAGGTAAAAAGTGAGGGTCTCAGGCCTATCGTGCGCTGAGGCTGGGGTGCGGCTCCGAGGTTGGCGGACCGGAGTCGCATTCCTCGGCCTCGTCGCAGTGTGGGGTGTCTGGGGTGCACCGGGTCTCCACGCGCAGCAGTGGCGGGCTCGTGTGGCCACGCGGGCTCAGTATGTAGAGGCGCGGGGCCTGGTTCTCGACAGCGTGGCTGTCGGTCAGGTCACGGGCAGCGGCGCGCAGCGGCAGTTCGGTGACATCCTGGTCACCTGCGAGACCGGTGCGACCCACTGCTACTACTACAGATCGGGCAATGAGTTCTCGACGCTCCCGGTCTGGCTCGACATGGATATCAACGTGTTCGGGTTGGGCGTCGAGGGGCTGCGCTTCTACGCCAGCGGCCGCTTCCGCGGGGCGCTGGGCTCGAGCGATGAGAAGTTTTGGCCGCGGACGGAGGACAACTTCGACCTGCTGGCGGGTTACGCCGAGCTGAACCGGCGGTCGTACCGTATCCGCCTGGGCCGCGACTACCAGGTGAGCGGGCTGGGTTACTACGGTTACGACGGCGGCTCGATCGTGTTCCGCTACCGGCCGGCCCGCGCCGAGCTGGAGGCGTACGGCGGTATCGGCCTGGAGCGCGGGCTTCCGGAGCGTGTGACGTCGACCTCGCTGGAGTCGCTGGCAGAGTTCCAGCCGGCGGACGACAACTACTTGTATGGTTTCCGGGGCTCGTTCGGCCCGCTGAAGGGGTTCGCCGGTGAGGCGATCTACCAGCGCGAGATCGATACGGATCGCTCGGGCATCAGCTCGGAGCGTATGGGGTTCGAGGCACGGTACACGACGGCGAACGGCAAGTGGATCATCGACGGCCACGCCGACTACGACCTCGCCACCGGTTGGTGGGGCAAGGCGGGGGCGAAGGTGGGCTGGCAGGCCAGCCGGCTGCTCTTCGTAGAGGGGCGGCTGTTCCGCTATCGGCCTGTGTTCAGCCTGCAGACGATCTGGGCGGCGTTCAGCCCGACGGGCTACAAGGGGTGGGGTCTGGCGCTGGGGCTCAACCCGGGCTACGGGCTGACGGTGAGGGCGGAGGTCGACCGGCGCCAGTACAGCGAGACCGGTGCCGAGGTGTCGTACTACGCCACGACCGATCGGACGTGGCGGACCGGCATCTGGGCCCGCTGGCAGCCGAGGTACAAGTGGGACGTGGAAGGCGGCTACTGGTTGAACTGGGGCTTCGGCTCGGGGATGAGCGCCGGCGACCTGAAGTTCAACTACCATCCGCGCTCAGACCTGTCGCTGGGTGCCCGGTTCTCGGCCGTCCAGCAGATCTGGGAGTTCCGGATCGGCGAAGGCTTGATCTACGGTGCCGGTGTCGACGCCCGTTGGCGTACGCCCGCCGGCACGGTGTGGGCGCTGCTCGAGGGCTACAGGCACGATCATCAAGATGACGCGGCACAGACGGACTGGACCCAGCTGCGTGCCGTGTTGGGGATCTCGTACTACCTGGGTTCGGAACCGGGGAGGACACAGTGAAGTACAGCCGACCTGTAGGAGCGTTGCTGGTCGCCGCTCTACTGGCGGCCGCAGGTGCGTGGAGTTGGGCGTCGATCGCCGGAGGATTCCCTCATGCGACCCACGCGAGCCTGTTCTCGAGTTGCGATGGCTGCCACACGGTGGAGCCGGCGGGTGTCAGCTTCCCGGAGCCGGGCCTGTGCCAAGGGTGCCACAACGGCCAGATCGCGCCCGAAGTCTCGTGGCAGGGGCCGAGCCGCCGAGCCAACAAGTTCGGCTTCAACCACGCCGAGGTCATCGCTGCGAAGCAGGAGCTGGGCGAAGAGGTGGGTTGCGCCGACTGCCACATGGCGGCGGGCGGCGGCCCGATGGACGTCAGACGCGCACCGGCGTCGCACACACCGTTCTTCCTCGACGACCACCGCGCGTACGCGGCCTCGGCTACCGCCGACTGCGAGACCTGCCACAACCGGGACCGGCAGTGCTACGGTTGCCACTCGGGCTCCGCGAACCTCGATGTCCCGGGCGTCGAGCAGGCGAGCTACCATCCCGAGAACTTTATGGCGCAGCATGCGGCCGCTGCCTGGAGCCGGGAGACGGAATGCGCCAGCTGTCACAACCCGGAGGCCTACTGCCGCAGTTGCCACGTGTCACTGGGTCGAGGTGTCGAGGGCATTCGCCTGAACACCGGCTATCACAATGAGGACCCGAGCTTCAGAACGGGTCACGGACAGGCGGCGCGCCAGGGCCTCGAGACCTGCGCCACATGCCACGCCCAGCGCGACTGCCTGGTCTGCCATTCGGCCAGGGGGAGCCGGCGGGTGAGTCCGCACGGCCCGGACTTCGATGGCGAGAAGCTACAGAAGAAGAATCCGGAGCTGTGCCTGTTCTGCCACTTCCCGTCCTGAGGGCTTGAACATCGTCGGCCGCCGTCGCCG
>JASFTY010000288.1:0-5425 GCA_050050535.1 Gemmatimonadales bacterium
TCGAGATCCCGCCGCCGCCCGAGCAGATCTCGCGGCCCGCCGTCCCGGTGGTCGCCACCACCGCGCTCGAGGAGGACATCACGATCGCGCCGACGACCTTCGAGGAGAACCCGGTCGAGAGCCTGCCGCCACCGCCCAGCGATGCGAGCCGCATCGGCGATCAGCCGGTCTTTACACCGTACACGGTGAGACCCGAGATCAAGGACCGGCAGCGAGCGAAGGAGATCATGCTGCAGCACTATCCGAAGATCCTGCAGGACGCCGGGATCGGAGGTACGGTGCACGTATGGGTCTTCATCGACACGCGAGGTCGGGTCCAGAACGCTCAGGTGCAGCTGGGCTCGGGAAACGCAGCACTCGACGAGGCCGCCGTGCGCGCCGTATACGAGTTCGAGTTCACGCCGGCGCTCAACATGGACAAGCTGGTGGAGGTCTGGGTGGCGTTCCCCATCACCTTCCACGTACCCGAGTAGCCCGGGTCGCAGGTCCCGCCTACCCGAAAAAGTCGATCGCGGCCTTCAGGCCCTCGCACAACGCATCCACGTCGTCCCGGTCGTTGTACAGATAGAACGACGCCCGCGTCGTCGCACCCAGTCCCAGCCGCCGCATCAGCGGCTGGTTGCAGTGGTGGCCCGCACGCACCGCGATCCCATGGCCGTCGAGCACCTGCGCCAGGTCGTGCGGGTGGATATCGCCCAACTCGAACGACAGCACCCCGGCCCGATCGTCACCCCGCGGCCCCAGGTCCCGGAAGCCCGGTATCTCCGCGCCGCGCTCCAACGCGTACGCCAGCAGATCCCGCTCATGGGCGTGGATCCGCTCCAAGCCGATCTCCTCCAGGTAGTCCATCGCCGCCGCCAGTCCCACGGCGTCGGCTACGTTCGGCGTGCCGGCCTCGAACTTCTGGGGCGCCGGCTTGTAGGTCGAACGCTCGAGCTCGACGACCTCGATCATCTCACCGCCGCCCTGGTACGGCGCCATTCTCTCCAGCAACTCGCGCCGGCCCCACAACACGCCGATCCCCGTCGGCCCACACATCTTGTGGCCGCTGAAGGCGTAGAAGTCGCAACCCAGCGCCGCCACGTCGATCGCCAGGTGCGGCGCCGCCTGCGCCCCATCCACCAGAACCGTGGCCCCGACGCGCTTCGCCGCCGCAACGACCTCCTCCACCGGGTTGATCGTGCCCAGCGCGTTCGATACATGAGTCAAACCGACCAGGCGCGTACGCTCGCTGAGCAGATCGTCGAGCTGGTCGAGGCGCAAACGCCCGTCATCGCCGATGTCCACGCTCTTCAGGCGCGCGCCGGTCCGCTGCGCCAGGAGCTGCCACGGGACGATGTTCGAGTGATGCTCGAGCACGGTCAGCAGGATCTCGTCACCCTCACGCAGGTTCTGCGGGCCCCAGGCCGACGCCACGAGGTTGATCCCCTCGGTCGTGCCGCGCACGAATACCACTTCCTCAACCTCACGCGCCCCGATATACCGTGCGGCACGCGCCCGCGCCCCTTCGTAAGCCCGCGTCGCCCGGGTCGATAGCTCGTGGATCCCGCGGTGCACGTTCGCATGGTCGCGCTCGTAGTAGCGCTCCAGCGCAGCCAGCACCGCACGCGGCTTCTGCGACGACGCCGCATTGTCCAGGTAGACCAGCCGGCGACCGTTCACCTCCTGGTCCAGTATCGGGAAATCCGCCTTGATTGCCTTTACGTCCAATTGCCCGTGCACCTCGCTGCCGGTTGCCTGGCTACCCGTCACCCGCCGCAACCATAACGTCTTCCCCTTCGACCCGTACATCGTACGTCTTCACCGGGACCAGCGCCGGTGGCGCGAGCACCTCACCCGTCTTCACCGAGAAACGGGCGCCGTGCAGCAAGCAGGTCACGACGTCGCCCTCGAGCGTGCCCTCCGAGAGCGGGAAGCACTCGTGCGTGCACTCGTCGTGCACCGCATAGACCTCACCGCCCACGTTACACAACAGAACCTGTTCACCGTCCACCTCAACGGCCTTCAGCTCGCCAGGAAGGATGCCGCCGGTCTTTGCCACCTTGCTGAACCGTCCTGTCTCCGCCATTCGCCTTCGAGGTTCCGGTTCGCACTTCAAATTTCGCAGTTCATATTTCGAACTTCCCTGCAAATACCCGACCGACCACTACTCAGTGCTGACCGGTTCTCCCTTCCCCTCCAGCGCCGCGTGCAGCGTATGCCACGCCAACGTCGCACACTTGACCCGCACCGGAAACTCACGGACACCCGACAGCACGGTCAGCTTGCCCAGCATCTCCTCGTCCACCTCGGCGTCGTGCTCGCTCGTCACCATCTTGCGGAATCGCGCGAACAACGCCTCGGCCTCGGCAACCGTCTTGCCCTTCACCGCGGCGGTCATCAACGAGGCCGACGCTTTCGAGATCGCACAGCCCGACCCCTTGAACGAGACGTCCGTGACGCGGTCGCCCTCGACGACCAGGTAGACGGTGATCTGGTCGCCGCACAGCGGGTTGTAGCCCTCCGCGCTGTGGCTCGGATGCTCCAATTCCCTGTAATTACGTGGATTGCGGCTGTGGTCGATGATGACCTGCTGGTAGAGCTCGCGAAGATCTGACATGGGGCGCGCCTGTGGATGCTAGATATCGGGCGGCGCGCCTACCCGCCATCGAGGTGGCGCGACCGCTTGTTCATCGCAGCTTCTTCAAGACCTCACCGTGGGGCAGCCACTCCGTGACCAGGTTCTCGACATAGTCGCGGATCGGCTCCAGCCGCATCCGCTCGAGGTTCTCGGCCGCGAACCCGAACAGCAACAGGGTCCGCGCCGTATCCTCAGGCACGCCGCGCGCCCGCAGGTAGAATATCGCATCGTCGTCCAGCTGACCAACCGTAGCTCCGTGCGTACACTTCACATCGTCAGCGTAGATCTCGAGCTGCGGCTTGCTGTCCATCTGCGCATCGTCGGTTAGCAGCAGGTTGCGGTTCGTTTGCTTGGCGTCGGTCTTCTGCGCTTCCTTCTGCACGATGATCCGCCCGCTGAATACACCGGTCGCGCTGTCGTTCAAGATGCCGTTGTAGAACTGCCGACTGTCGCAGTGCGGGCTCGCGTGCTCGACCCGCATGAAGTTATCGATATGCTGCTTGCCCGCGGGCAGGAACACACCGTTGATCAGGCAATGAGCGCCCTCGCCGGCGAGCACGGGATGAACGTTGTTGCGGACAAGGCGACCTCCCAGGTGCACGCCGTGACACGAGACGTTGCTGCTCCGCGACTGCTGGACCCGGACGGTGCCGACATTGAAAGCTCGCCTGCTCTCGCGCTGCACACGGTAGTGCTCGAGCACCGCGCCCGGCCCCGCCACGACCTCGGTCATCGCGTTCGTGAAGTACTCTTCGCCGCCCAGTGACACGTACTCCTCGACGACCGCTCCCTCGGCCGCTTCGCCGACTACGATGAGGTTGCGTGGGTGGGTTATCGCCGCAGACCGCGTTGCCGTCGACACGTAGATCAGGTGGACCGGTCGCTCGACCGCCACGCCATCGGGGACGTAAACGAAACCGCCCTCCTCGACGAACGCGGTATTGAGCGCCGCGAAGAAGTCGTGCTCGTAATCCAGGTACTTCGCCAGATGCAGCTTCACCAGCTCGGGCTGCAGCTCCAGCGACTCTCTGAGGCTGCACGCCAGCACGCCGCCCGGCTGGGCACACGAGTCGGAGAGTCCTTGCTCGTAACGACCGTTCACGAAAACCAGGCGAGCCGACTCCTGGCCGCGGAAGACGAACCCGCCCAGATCATCCAGCGAGACCGGCACACCTCCCGCCGGCGGCGCGAACGCCCTCTTCGCCAGCGGCGCCAGATTCGTGAACTTCCAATCCTCGTCACGAACCGTCGGGAAGCCGAGCTCCGCCGACCGCGCCATCGCCGCCCGACGGGCCGCGCGCAGCCAATCGGGGCCGCCCGCCCCGTTCTCCAGCCTCTCGAACTGCTCGAGGTAGGCCTCGAGATCCTTGCCCCGCCTAGCCTCCGCAGTCACCTGGCGTCTCCACTCCCGCTGGTCTACCGTCTTCACGTCGCCGCCGCCTCTGCCGGCTGTCGCTCGCCCGCCCAGGCGTATCCATATTCTTCCAGGTGCAGCGCCAACTGCTTGTCCCCGGACCGTACGATCCGCCCGTCCACCAGCACGTGCACGAAGTCCGGCACGATGTAATCCAGCAGCCGCTGGTAGTGCGTGATCACCAGGAAGGCGCGCTCGGGGCTGCGCAGCGCGTTCACCCCTTCGGCGACGATCCGCAGCGCATCGATGTCCAGGCCCGAATCGGTCTCGTCCAGGATCGCCAGCGTCGGCTCCAACACCGCCATCTGGAAAATCTCGTTCTTCTTCTTCTCGCCGCCCGAGAACCCTTCGTTCACCGATCTACCCAGCAGCTCGTCACTCACGTGCAGCGCCTTGACCTTCTCCTTGAACAGCCTCAGCGCATCCAGCGCGTCCAGCTCTTCCAAGCCACGGTGCTGCCGCACCGCGTTCAGTGCCGCCGTCAGGAACTGGATGCTGCCCACACCGGGGATCTCCACCGGGTACTGGAAGGCGAGGAACACACCCTCGCACGCCCGCTCCTCCGGGTCCAGTTCCAGTAGGTCGCGCCCCTTGTACAGCACCTCGCCGTCCGTGATGTCGTACCCCGCACGACCCGCCAGCACCGACGCCAGCGTGCTCTTTCCAGACCCGTTCGGGCCCATGATCGAGTGGACCTCGCCGGCGTTCACCTTCAGGTTCAGACCCTTGAGGATCTTCTTACCCTCGACACTCACATGCAGGTTCTTGATCTCCAGCATTTCCTATATCAGTTCCGAATTCGAGTACTCGATTGTTCTCTTGGTCAACGTATCACGGATTCCCGGATTCCCCAATTCCCATCCTCAGCCAACACTCCCCTCGAGACTCACACTCAACAGCTTCTGCGCCTCCACCGCGAACTCCATCGGCAGTTCGCGGAATACTTCCTTACAGAAGCCCGCCACGATCAGCGACATCGCGTCTTCCATGCCGATCCCTCGCTGCTGGCAATAGAACATCTGGTCCTCGCCGATCTTCGACGTCGAGGCCTCATGCTCCATCTTCGCCGTCTTGTTCTTCACTTCGATGTAGGGGAACGTATGTGCCCCGCACTTGTCGCCGATCAGCAGCGAATCGCACTGCGTGAAGTTCCGTGCCTGCTCGGCACCCTTCATGATCTTAACCATGCCACGGTACGTGTTCTGGCCGCGGCCCGCCGAGATGCCCTTGCTTACGATCGTGCTCTTCGTGTTCTTGCCGATATGGATCATCTTCGTGCCCGTATCGGCCTGCTGCTTCAAGTTGGTCAGCGCTACCGAGTAAAACTCACCGACCGAATTGTCGCCCTGCAGGATGCAGCTCGGGTACTTCCAGGTGATCGCTGAACCGGT
>JASFTY010000289.1:0-5393 GCA_050050535.1 Gemmatimonadales bacterium
CCGCTCCTGCTCGCCGACTCGCTGCCGCCCCTCGTCGTCGATGACGGCGAAGAGACGGTCACGGTCAGCGGCGCCCACTTCACGATCACCTTAGATAAGCAGGCTGGAATCCTGACCTCCTACGCATATAGAGGCACCGAGCTCATCCTCAGCGGCCCCGTGCCCAACTTCTGGCGCGCGCCCACCGACAACGACTTCGGCGGCCGTTGGCAGAGGCGGCTCGCCGTCTGGCGTGACGCCGGCGCGACCCGGTCGGTTCGCCGCGTCAACGTATCGCAGCCCAGCCCGCAGCGCGTCAGGATCCGCACCCGGGCACGGCTCGACTCCGTGCGCGCCGACTACTCCACCCTCTACACCGTTCTCGGGAACGGCGAGCTAATCGTCGAGAATCACTTCGAACCGCGCGGCGAGGGGCTGCCCCGCATGCCCAGGTTCGGCATGCAGATGACGATGCCGAAGGAGTTCTCGCACCTGCAGTGGTACGGTCGCGGCCCCCACGAGTCCTACTGGGACCGCAAAGCCGGAGCACCGGTCCGCCTCTACAGCGGAACCGTAGCGCAGCAGTTCCACCCCTACGTCCGACCGCAGGAAAACGGCAACAAGACGGACGTACGCTGGATGGCGCTAGCCAACGAGTCCGGCACCGGCCTGCTCATCGTCGGCATGCCGCTGCTCAGCATGAGCGCCCTACACTTCACGCTCGAAGATCTCGACCCCGGCGAGTCGAAGGCGCAGCGGCACTCCGGCGATCTGGTCGAGCGCGACCTGGTGAACATCAACATCGACTACAAGCAGATGGGCGTTGGAGGCATCACCAGCTGGGGGCCGACCGCCTTGCCCAAGTACTCGCTCTATTACCAGGACTACCGCTACGCCTTCCGCCTGCGGCCGTTCGCTCGCGAGGACGGTCCGCCGGCCGAGTTGGCAAAGGTACGATATGAGTAAACCACGTTCGCCCACGCTCGGCCTGCTCGCTGTCGCCGCCGTCGTTACGACCTGCCTCCCTGCCACACGGCAGCCGGAATCATACCAGGCGGCCACTGCCGAAGCAGCTCGACAACCCGTGCTTCGAATCCTCGCCTACAATATCAAACACGGCCTGGGGATGGACGGCGTAATCGACCTCGAGCGCGTCGCCCGGCTGATCCGGGAACTCGACCCCGACGTAGTCGCGCTGCAGGAGATCGACAGCGCCGTAGAACGGTCGTCCCGCGTCGACCAGGCATCGCGCCTCGGCGAGCTCACGGGCATGCACTCGGTCTTCGGCGCGTTCTTCGACTACCAGGGCGGCCGCTACGGTATGGCGCTGCTCTCGAAGCTCCCGGTCGAATCCTACGCCAATCACTGGTTGCCGGAGGGAACAGAGCCGCGGACCGGTCTGGCGGCACGGATCCGCCTCGATTCCGGGCAGGAGGTCATCGTCGTCGGCATCCATCTCTATCGCACACCGGAACAGCGCCTCGCCCAGGCCAGCGGGCTCGTCGATATCTACCGTGACGAGGACACGCCGGTGATCCTGGCGGGGGATTTCAACTCGCTGCCCGGTTCCGATGTGCTGGCTCTGCTGAGGCGGCACTGGCAGGTGCCCGACAAAGGCGCGGACCGCCTGACCTACCCGTCCGATGCGCCGCAGCGCGAGATCGACTATATCATGTACCGGCCGGCCGACCGCTTCGAGGTCGTCGAGCACCGCGTTATCGATGAGCCGCTGGTCTCGGACCACCGGCCGGTCCTCATCGAACTGAAACTGCTCGACCCAGCGAACCCTAACTGAGGGAGCGGCGATGTCCTTCCAGAGACGAGAATTCATCAAGACCGGCGCCGGCGCAGCCATCGGAGCATCGCTGTGGCCCGGCGCTCTGGTGGCCGACTACGCAGAAGCGCAGCGCGACACGGTCCGCCTGGGGTTCGTCGGCGTGGGCGGCCGCGGGACCTGGCTGCTCAGGCTGGCGCTGCAACGCGGCGACTGTGAAGTGAAGGCGGTCTGCGACCCGAAGCCGGAGCGCGTCGAGCGCGCGCAAAGCCTCGTCCGCGAGGCACACGGCAAGACACCCAGGGGCTTCAGCGACGGCGAGGAAGACTTCCTCAATCTCGTCGACCGGGATGACATCGATGCCGTGATCATCGCCACGCCCTGGCTCTGGCACGCACCCGTTGCCGTCGCGGCGATGAAGAGCGGCAAGTGGGCGGGTACCGAAGTGCCGGCGGCCGTGACCGTCCAGGAGTGCTGGGACCTTGTCAGCACGTCCGAAGAGACCGGCATGCCCTGCATGATCATGGAGAACGTCTGCTTCCGCCGCGACGTGATGGCCGTGCTCAACATGGTGCGCCAAGGTATGTTCGGCGAACTGATGCACTGCCACTGCGGTTACCAGCACGATCTGCGCGGCGTGAAGTTCAACCCGGGCGCCGAGTTCGGGCCCGGCGCCCACGGAGAAGCAGAGTGGCGTACCGAGCACTCAGTACGGCGGAACGGCGACATCTACCCCACCCATGGCGTCGGGCCCGTCGCCAAGATGCTGAACATCAACTCGGGCAATCGGTTTGCCACGCTCACTTCCACGGCGACCAAGACCCGCGGCCTCCACAACTACATCGTGGACGTGGGCGGCGAAGACCACCCAAACGCGGATGTCGAGTTCAGGCTCGGTGACATCGTGACCACGGTCATCAAGTGCGCGAACGGCGAGACCATCGTCGTAAGCCACGACACGAACCTGCCTCGCCCTTATTCGCTGATGTTCCGTGTGCAGGGCACGAAGGGCTTGTGGATGAACGACGGCCGCACAATCTACATCGAGGGTGTCAGCCCCGAACCACACAGCTGGGAGGACTTCGCGCCGTACGGCGAAGCTTACGACCACCCTCTCTGGAAACGGTACGCCGATCGGGCCACCGGCTCAGGTCACGGTGGCATGGACTTCTTCGTCGTCAACGCCTTCGTCGAGGCGGTGAAGCGCGGCGTCGAGCCGCCCATCGATGTCTACGATGCCGCCGCCTGGAGCGTCATTTCGCCGCTCTCCGAGCAATCGATCGCCCTGGGTAGCGCGCCTGTCCGCTTCCCCGACTTCACCCGCGGAAAGTGGGTCACACGACGAAAGATCTTCGGACTCAGCGACGAGCTATAGAACCATGAGACACCATACAGCCACATTCTCCGCCGTCACTATCCTGCTGCTGACCGGCTGCGCCGGCGAAAGCCCGATCGAAAAGAAGGTCCTGGTGATCGGCATCGATGGCGTCAGGCCCGACGTGCTCGCCGAAGTCCACACCCCGGCGATCGATGCGCTGGCCGCTGACGGTGGTCTCAGCGGCCGGATCACCACACGGGCCCAAACCGTCAGTGGGCCCGGCTGGTCCAGCACCCTCACCGGAGTCTGGCCCGATAAACACCGCGTCACCAGCAACGACTTCTCCGGCAACAACTACGCGATGTATCCCGACTTCCTGACTCGGCTGGAGTTGATCGACAGTGACTTCTCGACCTTCGCCGTCGTCGATTGGGCACCACTGGGCTCGGAGGTCTCCGGCGGCCCACTGCTCAGCGACACCATCGATGTGAAACTCGACTTCGACGGCGATCAACTCGGCTACGAGGAGGGCGACATCCGATCGGTGGCGGCGGCCGTGCGTTTCCTCGAGCACCAGGACCCCGACGCCGCCTTCGTATACATCGGCTACCCGGACGTCGCCGCACACGAACACGGCGGCCGTTCCCCGGAGTACTACCTGTCCGTAGAGAACGCCGACGTGCACGTCGGTAGGCTGGTCGCCGCCATCCGCAACCGGCCGACCTACGAGCGGGAAGACTGGCTGATCCTGGTGAGCACCGACCACGGGCACAGGGACGAGGGCGGTCACGGCGGCGACTCACCCGAGGAGCGAACGGTATTCTACCTGGCCAGCGGACCGTCGGTGAAGAGAGGCACCTTACCCAGCGACGTGAACATCGTCGACGTGGCGGTGACCGCCCTGGCACACCTCGGGATCACCATCGATCCGGCGTGGCACCTCGACGGTAGGGTGTCCGGTCTCGAAGGTGGAAACTGATTGGGGGTGAAGGAAGACGCGGGGGACAGAGCCGCACCTGGAGCAACTGCGGGCAGCCTTTGCAGAGCGCTACGGCGCGGCTGAGGGTGCCTATCTGGTTCAGGCGCCCGGCCGCGTGAACCTCATGGGGGACCACATCGACTACAACGGGCTCTCGGTACTGCCGATGGCCCTGCAGCGCCGTGTGTCCGTGCTCTACCGCGAGCGAGACGACGCCAGCGTGCGCATCGCCAGCACCGCGGGCTACGTAGCCCACGAGTTCAAGCTATCCCGCAAGATCAAGCCGTACGCGGCGGGCGACTGGGGCAACTACGCCAAGGCCGCGGCCCAGGGACTCATCGAGCGCTTCGATATCGATCGCGGCTTCGACGCGGTCGTCCACTCCGACATACCGGTCGCGGCAGGACTCAGCTCGTCCTCCGCCCTTGTCGTTGCCTTCGCTCTCGCCGTCCTCCACGCCAACGACCACGAAGACGTGGAACGACTCGAGCTGGCGGAACTGCTCGCCGAGGCGGAGCACTACGTCGGCACTCGAGGCGGCGGCATGGACCAGGCCATCTGCCTTGCAGCACGCAGGGGTTCAGCCAGCCGCATCGACTTCGAACCACTGCGCCTCACCGCACACCCGATTCCGCCGGAATGGAAATTCATCGTTGCCTTCAGCCTCGTGCAAGCGCAAAAATCGGGCGCGGCCCGCAAGACGTACAATGCGCGAACCCGAGAATGCCGCGAGGCCTTGAAGCTGCTGACCGAGGCGCTGGGAATCGCCCAGAAGGTCGACTCCTACCGGGGACTCACGCGCCGGTACCGCACGCGGGATGTGCTGAAGGCGGCCGACCCGGCTCTCGACGGGGTACTGATGCGCCGCTTCCGCCACGTGGTCACCGAAGCGGAGCGCGTGCGCAAGGCCGAGGAGGCGCTGGCTGCCTACGATCTGAGAGGATTCGGACGCTTGATGAAGGCGTCGCACGCCAGCCTGTGTGAAGACTTCGAAGTCAGCTCCCCGGAGCTCGACGAGTTGGTCGACGTCGCGACGCGGGCCGGCGCGGCCGGCGCCCGCCTCACCGGCGCCGGGCTCGGCGGTTGCGTAGTGGCGCTCTGCGCGCAGGAGCGCGCCGACACAGTGATCAAGCGACTCAGGAGTCGATTCTACGATACAAGGGAATACGAGGGGCCTCTGGAGGATCTACTCTTCGTCGCCGCTCCCTCCGGCGGTGCGGAGGTACACCCCGTGTGAGCTACTGTCTCTTACTTCGGACTTGAAAGGAGTCCACGGTGGGCGGGTTCTTTGGCGTAGTATCTCGCGACGATTGTGTGGCCGACCTGTACTACGGTACCGACTA
>JASFTY010000290.1:0-5390 GCA_050050535.1 Gemmatimonadales bacterium
GAACGCCTGCGGCGCCTTGCAGCCGGCTACGGCGACGACGACTAGGACTGAGAGGGAAGCGAAGAGAACTCGTTGTGTGATCATTCGAGTAACATATACCGGCACTCGGCGCACGGACAGCCCGTCGGCCGGGCCGCCGCGCGAGACCGCCCCGCGCCGCGCTGCAGAAGATGCTTGACAACCTCGACATTGACTATTATTTGGCGTTTTAGGTGTCATGTGGCGGCCTGGAGGCCATCGATCATCGGGATCTCCCCCAGATTCCCCAGGAGGAGGGAAGATGAACGCGATGCGGGATCCAAGCCTGGATCCGGACGATTTCTACTCCGCGCGTGACGAGACCGAGTGCGAGTACGAAGAAGAGTTCGACGACGAGTACGGACAGGAAGAGCTCGAACTCGAGGAGGAGTTCGAGGACGAGGACGAGTGGGACGACGAGTACGACGACGAAGATTACGAAGACGACGACGTGGTATCCCGCAAACGGCGCCGCGGGGAGTGGGATTGAGCCCCGTCGCCGCGAAGGCAGGCGGCTGATGAGAGGGCCTCGAGGGCCCTCTTGTCGTTTCTGGCCGGGCATCTGTGCCCTCATCGCCGTCGCCTCACTCGCCGGCGCCGCCTTCACGCCGCAGGACCCCACCGCACAGGAGCCTCCGGGGTCGCCGTTCGCCGCGCTGGTCGCCGGCGCGCTCGACGCGCCGGAGGTGGCGGTCATGGCGGCCGGGCTCATCGACACGATCGGCGGCAGGCTGTCGGGCACCCCCCTGGGCACCCGAGCCGAGGCGTGGGCCGCCGGCTGGCTGCGCAGCCTCGGCGCCGACTCGGTCTGGTATGAGGTCGTGCACATGCCGACCTGGCGGCGCGGCCTCACGCAGGTGCAGGTCGTCACGCCCGCTGCGGTCCGCCACCACAGGCTCACCGCCATCGCCTACGGCTACTCGCCCGGCATAGTCGCCGACTCGCTGCCGCTCATCGACATCGGCCGCGGCGACGCCGCGACCATCGACGGGCTCGGCCCCAGAGCCCAGCGCGCCGTACTGCTGTCCGACGTCGTCAGCGCCGAGATCGTCGCGAAGGCCGCGGAAGTCGGAGCGGCGGCGCTGGTCCGCGTCTCGCTGCAGCCGGGTCGCCTGCCCCAGGCGCGCGTCGCCCCCACCCCCCAGCGGCCGGCCCCACTACCCATCCTCGCACTCTCTCGGGAGGACGGCCTCTGGCTGCGGCGCCTGCTCGACAGCGGCCCGCTGACACTGCGCCTGCAGGTCGAGGCGGAGACCCGGCAGGGAACGGCGGCCAACGTGGTGGCCGAGTGGTGGGGGAGCGACCCGGCGGCGGACGGCGAGGTCGTGCTCATCGGCGCGCACCTCGACGCTTGGGACCTGGGCACCGGGGCACTGGATAACGGCACCGGTGTCCTCGCCGTCATGACCGCGGCCCGCGCGATCGCCGCCATGCCGAGCCGCCCGCGCCGCACCGTGCGCGTGGTCCTCTTCGCCGCCGAGGAGCTGGGACTGATCGGCTCGCACGACTACGTGAGGGTCCACGCCGAAACGCTGGCCGACATCGTGGCGATGATGAACCTCGACATGGTGGGCGCGCCCCAGGGGTACGGCGCCACCGGCCACGCCGAGGCCGACACCCTGTTCGCTCGCCTGGCCGCCGAGCCGGCGCTCCGCGACCTCGGCCTCACGCCCGACGTCAACCACGGCGGCGGCCCGGGAAGCGACCACCAGCACTTCCTGCTGGCCGGCGTTCCCACGATCTACGTGCGCAGCACGCTGCCCGAAGACGCGCCCCGCTGGTACCACAACGCCGGCGACACCTTCGACAAAGTCGACCTCGAGGCCGTCCAGGCTAGCGGCGCCGCCGCCGCCGCCGCCCTCTGGGCCCTCGCCGACCACCCGGGCCGCCCGCTGCGCCACCTGACCCCCGAGCAGACCCGAGAGCTCATCGCCCGACTCGGCTGGTGAGCCCTTGACCCCGGCCCTCCCCTTGGATAGCGTGCGTGAACAGGGCCTGTAGCTCAGGTGGTTAGAGCGCACGCCTGATAAGCGTGAGGTCGGTGGTTCGAGTCCACCCAGGCCCATTCTCGGTGGGCGGTGTGCGGTAGGCGGTAGAAGGTGTCTCCTCCTCTTGATTTCTTCTAAGACATCGACCTTCTACGACAAGCGTGAGGTCGGTGGTGATTGGGCGCGCCGTCAGCTCTTTGACCGGGGCCGCTTCGGCTCAGGTCGTTCTCTGCAGGGTGTCTGAGAGGCGGCGGAACCCTGGAGCCGCGGCGAGGCGCCTCTCTCACGCGGCCGCAGCCTGACGAATTGTGACGGGCTCCAGCCTGAACGTCTCGAACGGCATATCGATGCCGGCCTCAGTGAGCGCTTTGAAGGCAGCCTCGCGGAGGCCCACGCGAAGTGCGATGTGATTTCGCTCATCATCGGCCCAGGCGCGCAGCTCCAGCTCGACGTTGTAGTCATTGAGGCGCGTGACGACGACCTTCGGTTCCGGATCGCTCATGTAATCGGGAGCATCCCGC
The DNA here is from genome assembly GCA_050050535.1 of Gemmatimonadales bacterium. Taxonomy (GTDB): domain Bacteria; phylum Gemmatimonadota; class Gemmatimonadetes; order Palauibacterales; family KS3-K002. Next base: position 2,528 of record JASFTY010000290.1, read on the forward strand.
ACCAGTCCCAAGAGTACCTCTCTCACTCGGTCGAGGTCCTCAGTGACTGCTACGGTAACGGGGATATCTATCCGAAGGTGGGGGAAATTGGTGTAGGAAGCGACCGTACTGTTGATGATTTCAGTATTGGGGACGGCCAACATTCTTCCGTCCGGTGTGACCACGCGTGTCGAACGTAACGTGATCCGTTCCACTTTGCCGTACTCGTTTCCCACTTCGAGCAGGTCGCCGATAACAAACGGGCGATCCCAGTAGATCAGAAGCCCCGAGATCAGGTTCGAGAGTGCATCGCGGGCCGCAAAGCCTATCGTCAGTCCAGCGATGCCGAGGGATGTGAGGAGCGAGGCCGTGTTGACTCCGAGGGCTGCGAGTGCGTTCACTGCCGCTAGCGTCAGGACCACGAACTTCAACGTCGTCAGTTGGAATTCGCGCGTAGTCTGGTCTACGCCGGCCCGGTGAGTGACGAATCGTGTGACTGCGTCCAAGAGGCGCCACAAGAGGTAGTAAGCGAGGAACGTCGCCAACCCGACCAGGATATTGGCGAGCATATCTGCCGCTCCGGCGCCAAGTGCCCGTGGGTCGAACAACTCCAGCAGGCGGTTAGTGACACTCCCAAAGAACTCGTTCATGGATGTGCTCCAGCTAGTGGTTCGAAAGGCGTGAGCGTATCGTTCGGCGGCACGGCCCGCTGACAGGAGGGCGATGGTCCGTGACCACAGGACTCCGCGGCATGTGTGTACAGTGGCGAGGGTAGGGGGCGCATTCAAGGCTCTCCCCGGCGGCACCGTCAGAGCTCGTTCGCAGAGACCGCAGCGGGACCGCCCAGCGGTGCCGAGCGCTTGACGAGCGAGACGCTGTCCGCGATTCTGAGCAGACGATCATGGAACTCCTGCGCGATGTAGTGGGCCGTGCCCTACAGCTGGTTCCTACGGCCGTAACGTTGGCTGCCGTGGCCATCGTCTTGTTCTTGGCACACCGTCTGCTGGAACGGACGAAGCGCCTGGCGGAGGGTGGCCGATTCCGGAACCAGCTGATCATGCTGGGGCTGACGTTCGTTGGCGGCCTGGTCGTGATCCTGGTCCTGCCGGTCGGCGACACGCTGCGCGGGCAGCTGCTCAGCCTGATCGGGATACTGGCCAGCGCCGCGATCGCGCTCTCATCCACGACCGTACTGGGTAACGCGCTGGCCGGGCTGATGCTCCGGGTGATACGGAACTTCCGCATGGGCGATTTCATTCGGGTCGGCGAACACTTCGGTCGGGTCTCGGAGCGCGGTTTGTTCCACACCGAGATACAGAACGAGTTCCGCGAGCTCATCACGCTGCCGAACCTCTATGTCGTGACGCATCCCGTCACGACGATCCGCAGTTCGGGGACCCTCATCTGGGCGACGGTCTCGCTGGGCTACGACATCCCGCGCAGGCGGGTCGAGCGGCTAATGCTGGAAGCTGCTGCTGTGTGCGGGCTCGAGGAGTCCTTCGTGCACATAGAGGAGCTGGGCGACCACTCTGTGGCCTATCGGGTCGCCGGGCTGTCGAAGGACGTCAAGCAGCTGATCTCGATGAGATCACGGTTGCGGGAATGTGTGCTGGATGCCCTCCATCGCGGTGGCGTGGAGATCGTGTCGCCCACGTTCATGAACACTCGGGCCTTTGCGCCCGAGGATCGGTTCATCCCGAAAGTGGCCGAAGCGGGGCCGGAAGCCGAGGAGCCATCGCCCGAAGATGTCGTTTTCGACAAGGCCGAGGAGGCCGCGTCGAAGGAGGAGCTTCAGCACAGGCACGACCAACTGTCCAACGAGATCGAGTCGCTGAAGGAGCAGGTCAAGAAGTCGGAAGATGACGCCGAGAAGAAGCGACTCGAGGAGCGCCGCGAACGGTTGGAAGCGGTACGTGAGCGTTTGGCGGGTGCCATCGAGGCCGCGAAGTCCGGCTCGGAGGAGGTGAAGAGCTGAGGTACTTGCCGGGCGGTATTACCCTTTAGGTCGAGTTGGGGAGCACCACCGTCAGGGTACCCCGGTGGTGCTCGGGTTGCCCCAGAGAGTCGATGAGGGCCGACCCGAACCTCACGCCGGCCCGCTCGTCACTCCGTCGGCAAGGACTTGATAAACTTACCCACCACATTGATGATCGCCCCTTCGAACTTCCATCCTTGCTCCGCCGGCAATTCGTACAATGGATCCGCGGTAGTGACGATGATCATGTCGAGATCATCCAGCAGGACAATCAGGTTTCCGCCGTGTCCCGCAGCGTAGTCGAAACGATGCTCGCCTACCGTGGCCGACCACCACTGATAACCATACCCGATGTCGCTGAAGTAACGGCCCAATTTGCCGGATGCCTCATCAGTGCGATTGATGCCCTCCGAGTACCGTTGCAGCGATTCCTCGACCCAGTCGGCTGAGAGCACACGTCGCCCCTCGTATTGGCCGTCGTTGAGATACAACGAACCGAACTTGGCCATATCACGTGCGGTAAAGGAGATCTCGAAGCAGCCGAAGTTGTAGCCATCTGCATCGCGGCTCCAATCGCCCAGCTCTGCGTCGATCGGCGAGAAGAGATTCTCGCGACCGTACGACTCGAGATCCGTATCGGTCGCCCGTGCCACGATGACCGCGAGGATGTGGGACGTCAGATTGCTATAAGCGAACTCGGTTCCCGGATCGCTGGTCAGGGGAAAATCCACAATGTGGGGTAGCCAGCGCCAACTGTCGCTATAGAAGAGAGTATCGAGATAGGGAGGCGTGTACTCCTCATCGGGATAGCCGGCTCGCATCTGCAACAGGTCCCGGATCGTGATCTCCTCTTTCCTCGGATCATCAATCTGTCCGGCGAGCTCCGGGAAGAAATCGATCATGTTCTGA
>JASFTY010000291.1:0-5389 GCA_050050535.1 Gemmatimonadales bacterium
TAAGGACGCCAAGCGCTGGAACGGGTTTGCCGCTCTGGTCACGAAGGCGAGCGGGCTTCTGGAGTCGCTCTACTCGGCACCTCCGGACATCCTCTCGAAGAAGACGAAAGATGTCTGGGAGCTGCTGAAGCTGGCGGGCCGGCTGCGACGGCTGGGGAAGCGGGACATGACGGAGGTGCTGCGCGTGCTGCCCATGACCACGGTCGAGCTGCTGGACGAGTGGTTCGAGAGCGACCTGCTGAAGGGCACGCTCGGAGCGGTCGGGATCACCGGGCTGTTCCAAGGACCGATGGCGGCGGGGACGGCGCTCCTGTTCCTGCACCATCATGTGGGAGCGAAACAGGGTGTTCTGCGCGCCACGCTTCGCGTACGCGGCGGCATGGGAGGTCTGTCTCGGGCGCTGGAGAGCACCGCGCGCAGCGCCGGGGTCGAGATCAGAACCAGCGCATGGGTGGAGCGAATCGTCGCCGAAGCCGGCGTGGCGACCGGCGTCGTACTAGTTGACGGTGAGGAGATCGCAGGTCGCCGTATCGTCTCCAACGCCGACCCCAGCCGGACGTTTTGCGGCCTGCTGGACCCGTTCAATCTGGACCCCGACTTCATGCGCCGCGTGCGCAACATCAAGTTCAAGGGTGCGCGCGCCCGCGTGAACCTGGCGCTCGGTCAGCTTCCGGACTTCAGCTGCCTGCCGGGTGACGGGCCGCACCTGCGCGGCCTTATCTCCGTCAGCCCGAGTCTCGAGTACCTGGAGCGCGCCTTCGATGATGCCAAGTACGGCGAACCGTCGCGCGAGCCGTACCTCGAGGCGGTGATCCCTTCACTGACCGACCCGAGCCTGGCGCCAGCCGGGAAGCACGTGATGTCGATCGTGGTCCAGTACGCGCCGTACCACTTGAAGGATGGTGTCTGGGACGAGGCGCGGCGCGAGGCCCTGGGCGACCGTGTAGTCAAGACGCTCGCCGCCTACGCCCCGAACCTCGAGTCGGCCATCCTGCACCGCCAGGTACTGACACCGCTGGACCTCGAGGCCGTCCTCGGACTGACGGAAGGGAACATCTACCACGGCGAGATGACGCTCGATCAGCTGTTCTTCATGCGGCCGGTGCCCGGCTGGGCACGCTACCGCTCACCGGTCGAGGGCCTGTATCTGTGCGGGGCCGGCACTCACCCCGGCGGCGGCGTCACGGGTGTCCCCGGCTACAACGCCGCCCGGGAGATCCTGCGGGACGGGTGATCGTTGTCGGGAGTTTGTGGATTCCCGAATTCCCCAATTCTCACAACCAGAACACTCAAGCGACGTCGACTTCCTCACAGAGATAGACGTCCTGAATTGCGTGGAAGAGTTCGACGCCTTCCTTCATGGGTCGCTGGAAGGTCTTGCGGCCTGAGATGAGCCCCATGCCACCGGCGCGCTTGTTGATCACCGCGGTGCGAACGACCGCGCCGAGATCGCCCTTCCCCTTCGACGCGCCGCCCGAGTTGATCAAGCCGATGCGACCCATGTAGCAGTTGGCGACCTGCCAGCGTGTCCAATCGATGGGGTTATCGGCCACCAGCTGGTCATAGACCAGCTTGGACGTCTTTCCGAAGTTGAGCGCGTTGTAGCCATCGAGGTGGGTGGGGAGCTTCTGCTTGACGATATCCGCCTCGAGCGTGACACCGAGATGGTTCGCTTGGCCGGTCAGGTCGGCGGCGGTGTGATGATCGACGCCGTCCTTCTTGAACGCCTCGTTGCGCAGATAGCACCAGAGGAAGGTCACCATGCCCAGCTCGTGAGCCCGGGAGAAGGCCTCGGAGACCTCCTGCAGCTGGCGGTGCGACTCCTCGGCACCCCAGTAGATGGTGGCGCCGACGGCGGCGGCGCCCAGTTCCCATGCCTGCTCGACCGATGCGAACGGCACCTGGTCGAACTGGTTCGGGTAGCTCAGCAGCTCGTTGTGGTTGAGCTTGACGAGGAACGGGATCTTGTGCGCATACTTGCGGGACACGGCGCCCAGCACGCCCAGCGTGGAGGCGACCGCGTTGCAGCCGCCCTCGATCGCCAGCTTCACGATGTTCTCGGGATCGAAGTAGCTCGGGTTGGGCGCGAAAGACGCCGCGCCCGAGTGCTCGATCCCCTGGTCAACCGGCAGGATCGAAAGATATCCCGTCCTGCCCAGCCGGCCGGCATCGAAGATGCGCTGTAGATTGACCAGGACCTGCGGGTTGCGATCGGAGCCCGCGAGAATGCGGTCGACGAAATCGGGGCCCGGCAGGTGCAGCTGGTCCTTGGTTATCCCCTTGCAGGCAAAACCGAGCAGCGACTCCGCCTCGTCGCCGAGTAGGTCTTCGATCAGCGCCAGCGATCCAGCGGTCTTTGTTGCCATGATTCTCCTTCTCCCTTTGGGTCCAATCAGGTCGATCGGGCGGACGGTGCAGCGGGTCCGATCCGCCGCTTCCTCCAGGCTTTACCCGGCGTCAGCCCCAGCTCAGCCCATCCCTAGTAACAGTAAACATTCAGGACGGCCAGAGAAGGGGCAAGTCAGGAGACTGCCCGCTCGATCAGCCGGCGCAGCTCTTTCAGGCCGGCGTTCACGTCGGCACTCAGGTGCACGCGGAGGGCGCGGCGTCCCCGTTCTGCCAGGACCTCGAAGTCGCCGCGGGCCTGGGCCGCCTTGACGGTGCCGAACGTGAAGCTGCGACCGGGCACCGGTAGGTCCGCGGCGTCGTCGCAGGTGATCTGTAGAAAGACGCCGGTATTGGGTCCACCCTTGTAGGCCTGGCCGGTCGAGTGGAGGAAGCGGGGTCCGTAGCCCAGGCATGTGGCGACGCGCCGGGCGTCCCGCAGGCGGTGGCGGATCGCCTGGAGCTCCGCGTCGTGCTCGCCGTTCATCTCGACGTAAGCGAGCAGGCCCAGATAGTCGCCGGCGTTCAGTCGATCCAGGTGAGCTCTCAGGTACGCCGTGACCGTCCGCTCTCCGGCGGCCGCGGCCAGCTGCTTCGCGTTCCGCTCATCGGTGAACAGCGCGATACCTTCCTCTTCCACGACCGGCGACTCCGCGGGCAGCGAGCCCGTCCTCTCGTACTCGTCCGTCAGGGCGCGGGTCGCCGCCTTGCTGGCCTCGACGTCCGGCTGGTTGAAGGGGTTTATGCCCATGACCGAGCCCGCCACCGCGGTGGCGAACTCCCAGCGGAAGAACTCCTGGCCGATGTCGTAGCAATCGCCGACCTCGATGCGGACCACCGGCTGCCCTGCATCGGCGAGGCGCGCCACTGCGGCGTCCTGATCGGCGTCCGCGGCTTCGGTCAGTCGCAGGTAAATGAAGATGCGGTCGTCGCCGTAGATCTCAGGCGGGCCCAACCGCTCTCTATCCACCGGGATGAGCGCCTTCCCACCCTTGCCGGTGGACTCGGCGATCAGCTGCTCCAGCCAGGCGCCGAGATCCCAGACGGCGGGCGAGGTAACGAAGTTGACCTTGTCGCGACCGACGCTGCCCAGCACGCCGAGTATCACGCCCAGTACGAGGCCCGGGTTCTCCCGAGCGGGCACGCGAGCGCCGCATGCCTGGACCATCTCGTCGGCTCGCTCGAGCAGGCGGCGCACGTCGAGTCCCATGACCGCCGCGGGTACCATGCCGAAGTCAGACAAGGCCGAGTAGCGGCCGCCGATGCTCGGCACGCCGAAGAAGACGTGCCGGAAGCCGTCGGCCTCGGCGATCGCCTGGAGCCTCGAACCCCGGTCGGTGATGGCGACGAACCGGCGGCCCGCCTGCTCTCCGCCGACCCGCTCCTTCAACAGACTGAAGAAATGGTCCTTGAAGATGTTGGGCTCGAGCGTCGAGCCCGACTTGCTGGACACGATGAACAGCGTGCGCTCGAGATCGACCTTCCGCTCGAACCCCCTCACCTGGGCCGGGTCGGTTGAATCGAGGACATACAGTCGCGGGAAGCCTTCGACAGTCCCGAACGTCTCGCTGAGCACCTCCGCGCAGAGGCTCGAGCCACCCATCCCCAAGAGCAGGGCGTGCGAGATGCCCTCCTGCTTCGCCATCTCCGAGATCTGTCGGAAACGACTCGGGTCGGTCCTCAGCTGGTCCTCGGCGATCTCCAGCCAGCCCAGCCAGTCCGCCTCGTCGCTCCCGGTCCAGACGGCAGCGTCTCGCGCCCAGAGGCGCTGCACCCTGCCGCTCGTCTGCCAGTCGCCGAGCGCCGTATCGACCTGTGCGGCGAGTCTTTCGGGCAGGGTGTATGTCTGGCGCTCGGCCATCGAGCTCATACGTGCACCTCCTCTAGCCCGCCGTCTCGATCTGCGCTCTGGCGGCGGCTACGACATTCTCGACGGTGAACCCGAAGTGCCTACGTACGTCGGCGATCGGTGCGGAGGTGCCGAAGCTTGCCATGGCGATGACCGCGCCGCCGGCTCCGACGTACCTCTCCCACCCCTGGGCCACTCCTTGCTCCACCGCCACCCGCGCCGACACCCTCGGCGGAAGCACGCTCTCGCGGTACTCCTGTTCCTGGCGATCGAACAGCTCCCACGACGGCATGCTGACCAGGCGAGCGCGCACGCCCTGCGCCGCGAGCTGCTGGTGGGCGTCGATGCAGAGGGCGACCTCGCTGCCGCTCGCCAGCAGCAGGACCTCGGGGTCGCCGGACTCGGCGTCGGCGAGCACGTAGGCGCCGCGGCGCAGGCCGGCGGCCGGGCCGTACTTCGTCCGATCGAGCGTGGGCAAGCTCTGGCGGCTGAGCGCGAGTGCGGTAGGCTGGTGGTCGAGCTCCATCGCGACACGCCAGGCCTCGGCGGTTTCGTTGGCATCGGCCGGCCTGATGACGACGAGGCCCGGTATCGCGCGCAGCGCGGCGAGTTGCTCGACCGGCTGGTGGGTCGGCCCGTCTTCGCCGACACCGATCGAGTCGTGAGTGAAGACGTAGATGACGGGGATCTCCATCAGCGCGGCGAGCCGGATCGCCGGACGCATGTAGTCGCTGAACACGAGGAAGGTCGCACCGTACGGGCGCAGCTTGCAGTGTGATAGCCCGTTGAGGATCGCGCCCATCGCGTGCTCGCGGACCCCGAAGCGCAGGTTGCGCGGCCGATGGTCATGCGCCTGGAAGTCGCCCGCCGCGTCCTCGAAGGTCAGCAGCGTCTTCGTCGAAGGCGTGAGATCGGCCGCTCCGCCCATCAGCCAGGGGACGTTCCTGGCGATGGCATTCAGGACTTTGCCCGAGGACGCGCGGGTGGCCATTCCCTTCGCGTCGGCCGCGAAGTTCGGAATACCGCTGTCCCAGCCGGTCGGCAGCCGTCGCCGCTGCATCATCTGGAGCTGTCCCGCGAGCTCGGGATACTCCGCCTCGTAGGCGGCGAACCTCTCCATCCACTTGTCGCGCAGCACGCGACCGCGCGCGCCGA
>JASFTY010000292.1:0-5385 GCA_050050535.1 Gemmatimonadales bacterium
TCGAACGACTGGCTCTCCGGGTTGTGGCAGAGCCAGCAGCCCAGCGGGCAGCCCTTGAAGAAGACGGTGGTGCGCACGCCGGGACCATCGTGGATGGCGAACTTCTGGATGTCGAAGATCGTCCCAACCCTCAACTACTGCACCCCACCTTTCCGGGCAGACGAACCGCCAGCCGAGCTGTCGGTTAACGACGAGCTCGATCGGGCCGAGGCTACTTACAATTACTACTACAAGAACCGTGCACAATGCCAGGGCCCGCCCCGCGCCGCGGTGCGGGCCCCGCCCCACTGCCCCTCGGCGTGGGGATTACAGTGGCTCGAACGTCCACTTCGGGACACCGCGCCCCGGCGTCCACGGCGCAGCAAGCGCCGCCGGACCGCTGGAGTCTTGTTCGCACCGACTCCGCGATCATAGACTGTCGCCGTGCATCGACGCCGTTCCACGACCCGTCAACCCGCGCAGGAGCAGAGTCCGATGCGTCCAGTAACCGTCTCGATCCTCACCATCTTCCTGGCAGCGATAGTGTCCACGACGGCGACACCGGGTGGTGGACAGCAGCGCGTCCCCGACTGGGAGAACCCGGCGGTGGTCGGACGCAACAAGGAGCCGCCTCACGCCACGTACACGCCCTACCCGGACCTGAGCTCGGCGCTGGCCGGCGACCGCCGGGCGTCGCCCTTCGTCAAGTCGCTGAACGGCACGTGGAAGTTCGCCTGGGTCCGCAAGCCGGCCGACCGGCCGGCCCGGTTCTTCGAGGACGATTACGATGTGAGCGACTGGGATGACGTCCCGGTCCCCAGCAACTGGGAGATCCTGGGCTACGGCGTTCCCATCTATACCGACGTCGCCTATCCCTTTCCGCCCGATCCGCCGCACGTGCCGCACGACTACAACCCCGTCGGCTCGTATCGTACGAGCTTCACGGTTCCCGAAAGCTGGAGCGACCGGCAAGTGTTCCTCCACTTCGGCGGCATCAAGTCGGCGGGCTACATATGGGTGAACGGCCACGAGGTAGGCTACACGCAGGGGAGCAAGACGCCGGCCGAGTTCAACATCACGCCTTACCTGCGCGACCGTCAGAACTCGCTCGCCGTGCAAATCTATCGCTGGAGCGACGGCGCCTACCTGGAGGGCCAGGACTACTGGAAGATCAGCGGCATCGAGCGCGACGTCTTCCTGTTCTCGACGCCGCACGTGCACATCCGCGACTTCTTCGTCATCGGCAACCTCGATGACGATTACCGGGACGGCATCCTTCAGGTCGCTGTGACGGTCCGCAATCTCCTCACAGAGCCCTCAAGGACACACACGGTTCAAGTCGATCTGTTCGATGCCGAGGACCGCGCGGTCTTCGACCAACCGTTGGTCGCTGAACTGCGCGTCGCTGGCATGTCGGAGACGCTCGCCGAATTCAACCAGGCGATATCGGAGCCCGCCAGGTGGACGGCCGAGACGCCGAACCTTTACACGGCGGTCATCTCGCTGGTGAACGCCTCAGGCGGCGCCACCGAGGTCGTGTCAACGAAGGTCGGTTTCAGAAAAGTAGAGATCAGGGGCGGACAACTGCTCGTCAACGGCGTTCCGATCACGATAAGAGGCGTGAACCGTCACGAGCACGAACCGCGTACCGGGCGCGTCGTCTCCGAGGAATACATGCTCCGCGACATCCAGTTGATGAAGCGCTTCAACATCAACGCCGTGCGCACCAGCCATTACCCGAACGTGCCTCGCTGGTACGAGCTGGCCGATCAGTATGGGCTCTACATCGTCGACGAGGCGAACATCGAGTCGCACGGCATGGAGTACCATCCGGACCGGACGCTGGCCGACAACCCGGAGTGGACACACGCCTTCCTGGAGCGGACGGTCCGGATGGTGGAGCGGGACAAGAACCACCCGTCAGTCATCATCTGGTCGCTGGGCAACGAGTCGGGCGATGGAGCCAACTTCGAGGCGACCTACGCCTGGATCCGCGGGCACGACCCTTCCCGGCCGGTCCAGTACGAGCCGGCGGGTCGGCGGCCTCACACCGACATCGTGGCCCCAATGTACGCGCGGATCCATCAGCTGGAAGAATTCGCCGCCACAGAGCACGACCGGCCACTCATCCTCTGCGAGTACGCCCACGCCATGGGCAACAGCGTCGGTAACCTTCAGGACTATTGGGATGTGATCAACGGCAATCGCCAGCTCCAGGGCGGCTTCATCTGGGACTGGGTGGACCAGGGCCTCTACGCGCTCAGCCAGGACGGCGAGGAATACTGGGCCTACGGCGGCGACTTCGGCCCGCAGCCGATCCCCAGCGACCGTAACTTCCTGATCAACGGTCTGGTATCGCCCGACCGTCAACCGAACCCCCACTTCTGGGAGGTCCGCAAGGTCTACCAGTACATCGAGACACGGGCGGTGGACCTCGCGACCGGTGCCGTGCGGGTCCTCAACCGATACGACTTCACGGACCTGAGCCGCCACGAGATGAACTGGTCGATCATGGCGGACGGCGAACCCTTCGCCGACGGCCGAGTCTCCGGCCTCCAGATCGCACCACACGACAGCGCACTCGTCCGGCTGCCGCTACCGACGATCGAGCCCGAGCCCGGCGTCGAGTACCTCCTCGACATCGAGTTCGTCTCGAAACAGGATGCGCCGCTCGTGCCCGCCGGGCACCGCGTGGCCTGGGACCAGTTCGAGCTGCCGTTCAACGAGCCGGGACCCAGACTCGACCCAGGGCGACTCTCGCCGCTCAGGCTCGCCGAAGCGGCCGAGGCCTTCCTGGTGACGGGCGACAGGTTCCAGCTCCGCTTCGATAGGACGAGTGGCACTATGAGCTCGTTCGTCTTCGACGGGACCGAGCTCATCCGGAGCGGCCCGGCACCGAATTTCTGGCGCGCCCCGATCGACAACGATTTCGGCAACGACATGCAGCGCCGGCACCGCGTGTGGCGCGAGGCGGGCAGGGATCGGTTCGTGATGAGCGTCGACGCTCGGCAGCTCACGGATCGCGCAGTGGAGATCGAGGTGGCGGCCACGATCCCAGCAGGCTTCGCCAAGCACTACACAACCTATACCGTCTACGGCAGCGGCGACGTGATCGTCGCAGTACGCTTCGTGCCCGGCGACACGACGCTGCCCGAGCTGCCGAGATTCGGCATGACGATGACGCTGCCTGCAGAATTCGATTCCATCCGCTGGTACGGGCGCGGACCGCACGAGAGCTACTGGGACCGCAAGACCGGTGCGGCGCTCGGCCGCTACAACGGCACGGTCATGGAGCAGTACTTCCCCTACATCCGGCCGCAGGAGAACGGCAACAAGACCGACGTGCGCTGGGTCGCCCTCTGGAATTCACACGCGACAGGGCTGCTCGCCGTGGGCATGCCGCTGCTCAGCGTCAGCGCTCACCACTTCACCATCGACGACTTCGACGAGGGGCTGGAGAAGCGGAACCGCCACACGTACCACTTGAAGCCACGGGACCTGGTAACGCTGAACCTCGATTGGAAACAGATGGGCGTAGGCGGCGACACGAGCTGGGGCGCGCGAACACACCCGGAGTACATGCTGCCGGTGCGGGAGTACTATTACGCGTTCCGTTTACGGCCGTTCATCCAGGACGAGGCGACGCCCGCGGAGTTGAGCAGGCTCCGGTTTCCGGTGAGCGGTGGGCAGTAGGCAGTGGGCAGCGAGCGCGCTGTCCGGTCACCGCCTACTGCTCACCGCCCACCGCCTACCTTCCGTCCATGTCCGCGACGAAGGCCCGCAGGACATTCGCGTTTTCGGCGTAGTGGGTCCAGAGACAGGCGACACGACCGCCGTAGGCGCTGATGCCGTTGTAGTCGCCGAAGAAGCGATCGGGACGCGGCGTGAAGGGCTCGGCACTGATCCGGTACTCGGAGAACGAGTGGCCGCCGTCGGTCGAGCGTGCCAGGTACACGTGGACGCCGGCGCCGTCCTCTTCCCTGCGGTCGTAGTAGACTATGTTGACGCTGCCGTCCACCGGATCGACTGCCATCCAGGTGAAGAACTGGTCGCGATCGTTACCCACCCTGTCCTGGTTCACCCGCAGGGGCTCGCTCCAGGTCGCACCGCCGTCGGAGGAGCGGGATACGAAGACATCGGCATCCCCATCTTGCCCGTCGTTGTTACGCAGGTCGGCCCAATTCACGTAGACCGTCCCGCGATGGGGACCGCTCGACACATCGACGCCCGTGACCGGCATGCCGTTGGCCCGCGGTAGCCCCTCGATCGCGATGCTCCAGCCACCCGGCTGGTCCAGGATGGTACGCGCATCCTCCCACGTGGCGCCGCCGTCTGCCGACTTGCTGAACTCGATCCCCCGGGGCCCACTCCAGGTAAGGTAGACGGTGCCGTCGGGCCCCACCGCCGGCACGGCCCCCTCGACCGTACCGTCGCCATCTAGGGCGTCGCCGCCGCCAGCCGGCAGCCGTTGGGGCCGGGAGAACGTTCTGCCGCCGTCGCGGGAATATACCAGGTATATGAATGAAGAGTCGTCGGGCGAAGCGGATCCGTAGCGGGTGAACCGAGTCCAGGCCACGTATACGCTACCCTGGTAGGGGCTGTCCGCCGAGAGATCGACGCCCGGATACGGCTTGTCCTCGAACGGCACGATACTGTTCAGGTGCTCGATCAGGACGACCTCGTCCTCGTAGGTGAGGCCACCATCCTCGGAGGTCGCCAGGAAGAGACCGTTGCGCGGGTAGACCCCCCTGGGGTCCCCCAGATGTCTGAAACCGAGGTAGGTGCGGTGCACCCGGCCCTCGTGATCGATGACCACCGCATCGTCGCCCTGTACCTTGGCGTGCGGGTTCGGCATCGCGACCGCCGTCCAGGTATTCCCCGCATCCCAGGACACGTAGGTGAAGTTGGAGGTCCTACGAGCCCGCGGCGCTCTGATCGTTACAACGGCTGAGCCGACGATGTGGTCGGGGTTCGACGGATCGATCGCGATCGACGTCTCCACGGCGCTGTACGGCCCCGTCGTCACCTCCACCGGCAGCGGTAACGCGCGCTGGCCGCCGCCCACCTGCGACGCGTCACTCGCGCTCGACTGAGCGTGCAGGCTCAGCGGCGCGGTACCGATGGCAAGGCAGGTCACGAGCGGGAATCGTGGGACCCGACTTCGCCAGTACCATACTGAAACGATCATCGTCGCCCTCCGTTCGCCGACCGCGCGTCGTCCCTCAACTGGAACCCGCCGCCGCCCTACTCCGTCACCTAGGGCAGAGGCCCCGGCGGCATCTTCTGCATGAGATAGTCCGTGAGCAGCGTGCGCAGGTGCATCGTCGTGCCGGGCCCCTCGAATATCCCATGCGACCGATTCGGGTACGGCATGACCGTGAACTGCTTGCCCGCCGCGACCAGCGC
>JASFTY010000293.1:0-5380 GCA_050050535.1 Gemmatimonadales bacterium
TCGGCGGCTCCGGTACTTCAGTGAGACCCACGACTGCGTGACCGTTCCTGATTTCTATGCTGCGCGTTTCGGGGATCGTGACGGGCTGCTGCGGACGGTCCTGATCGCGATCATCCTGATCTTCATGGTGAGTTACGTGTCTGCGCAGTTCGTCGGCGGTGGCAAGGCCTTGGCCGCGAGCTTCGGCATGCACACGACCTTCGGCGTACTGCTCACTGCGCTGATCGTCTTGGCCTACACGGCCCTGGGGGGCTTTCTGGCGGTGAGCCTCACCGACACCGTGCAGGCATGCTTCATGATCGTGGCACTCGTGGTAGTACCGGTCATCGCCATCCTCGACCGCGGTGGGCTGATGGCAGTGGTCAACGAGCTGAGAGCCTTCGACCCGGCCGCGGTTGATCCGTTCGCCCTGTCCGCCGGTGTGATCATTGGGTTCCTCGGGATAGGGCTGGGCTCACCAGGCAACCCGCATATCATCGTCCGCTACATGTCGATCACCGACCCCGACCAGCTGCGCGTATCGGCGGTGGTGGGTACCGTCTGGAATGTGGTGATGGCATGGGGCGCGGTGTTCATCGGGCTTGCGGGTCGGGTCTACTTCCCCGAGCTCGCCATGCTCCCCAATGCCGACACCGAGCAACTCTACCCACTCCTCGCAGCACAGCAGCTGCACCCCTTCGCCTTCGGAATCGTGGTCGCCTCGATCTTCGCCGCCATCATGTCCACCGCGGACTCGCAGTTGCTGGTCGCCACATCGAGCATTGTGCGGGACTTCTACGAGAAGATCCTTCATCGCGGCGAAGAGATCCCCCAGAGACGCCTCGTCCTCTGCAGTCGCATCGTAGTCGTGCTCTTGGTGGCCGCGGCTTTCGTCGTCGGACTGCTGGCCGAGGCGTTGGTCTTCTGGTTGGTGCTGTTCGCCTGGGCAGGCGTGGGGGCGTCGTTCGGTCCCACATCTATCCTCGCCCTCTACTGGCGCGGCACGACCCGGGCCGGTGTGATCGCCGGGTTGCTCACCGGGACGGCTATTACCTTCGTGTGGGAGCTGACCCCGTGGCTCAGCTCGCGGCTCTACGAGCTGATCCCCGCCTTTCTCGGTGGCCTGCTGGCGACGTTGATCGTCAGCCGCTTGACGCGGCCGCCGGAGGGCATCGACGGGATGTTCGCCAGCATGACAGGCCGGTAGGCGGTCGGCGGTGGGCGGTAACGCTAAAGATCCCACTCGTGCATACCGCCTACTGCCCACCGCTCACCGCCCACCGGAATCATTGCCCCTCCCCAACCATCCAGCCATAATCAGGGCCATGCTGAGGGTTGTGTTCCTGGGTACGTCATCGGCGCGGCCGACGGTGTCGCGCAACACGAGTGCGCTGGCCGTGCAGCGGGAGGGCGAACTGTACCTGTTCGATTGCGGTGAGGGGACTCAGCGGCAGATGATGCGCTACACGGTCGGCTTCGCCGTGAAGGAAATCTACCTGACCCACCTGCACGCCGATCACTATCTGGGCACGTTCGGGTTGCTGCGCACCATGGGTCTGCAGGGCAGGGAAGAGCCGCTGGCGATCTACACGCCGCCCGGCGGCGAGGGCGTTCTCAAACAGGCCGTGGCGCTCGAGATGGAAGAGCTTCCGTACCCGCTCGAGATCGTGCCGCTCGAGCCGGGTGCCGCGATCCGGCACGGCGACTACGTGATCTCTGCCTACCGGGCGAACCACCCCGGCGGCGCCAACGGCTACGTGTTGCGTGAGGACAAACGCCCGGGCCGCCTCTTCCCCGATCGGGCGATGGCGCTCGGCGTGCCGGCGGGACCGCTCTTCGGACGACTGCAACGCGGTGAGCCGGTCGCCTCCGAGGGCGGTGACGAGGTGAGGCCGGAGCAGGTGATGGGACCGCCGCGGCCCGGGCGCACCGTGGTCTACACCGGGGACACGCGACCCTGCGAGGCGACGGTCGAGGCCGCGCGCGGCTGCGACGTGCTGATCCACGAGGCGACGTTCTCCGAGGATGAGGCGGAACGGGCCCAGCGGACCGGGCACACGACGGCGGCGCAGGCCGGCGAACTGGCGCGACGCGCCGGCGTTCGGCGGCTCGTGCTCACGCACCTGAGCGCTCGTTACTCGGATCGACCGTACGTGCTGGAGCGCGAGGCGAAGCGTGCCTGTTCGAGCGAGTGCGACGTCGCGGTCGCCCACGATGGGCTGGCGATCGAAGTATCGCTTCGCGAGGAATAGTCGGCCGACCTGTGATCACGATTCGCGTACCCGGTGACAAGTCGATCAGCCACCGCGCCCTGATGCTGGCTCCGCTGGCGGAGGGCACGAGTCGGATTCGTGGTTTGGCGTATGGTGCGGACGTGCGAGCGACGGCGGTCGCGATGCGGGCGCTCGGTGCCTCAGCGACGCACCCGCTCGAGGCAGGAGCGCCACTCGAGGTGGTCGGC
This sequence comes from Gemmatimonadales bacterium, assembly GCA_050050535.1. Classification (GTDB taxonomy): domain Bacteria; phylum Gemmatimonadota; class Gemmatimonadetes; order Palauibacterales; family KS3-K002. Next base: position 2,441 of record JASFTY010000293.1, read on the forward strand.
CCGGTCGAGCTGCGCTCGCCGTCGTCGGCGATCGATTGCGGAAACAGCGGGACCACCGCTCGCCTGTTGATAGGCCTGATAGCGGGAAGCTCGGTCAGCGCGACCTTGGACGGTGACGACTCGCTTCGCCGCCGGCCCATGGCACGGGTGGTCGACCCGCTTCGCCGCGCCGGTGGGGCGCTGCGAGAGCTGGGGGAGTCGGGACATCTCCCGATCGAGATCGACGGTCGGGCGCTGACCGCCATCGAGCATGAGAGCGAGGTGGCCAGCGCCCAGGTCAAGAGTGCGCTGCTTCTGGCGGGGCTCGCGTCGCGTGTCCCTGTAACCGTGATTGAGCCTGGCGCCTCGCGCGATCACACGGAGCGTATGCTGCGCGCGATGGGCGCTCGCGTGGCCGGGGAGCCTGTGGAGAGGGGTGTGCGGGTGAGTTGCGAGCCTCCCGCGGGCCCGCTGAAACCCATCGACCTGTCGGTGCCGGGTGACTTCTCTGCCGCGGCTTTCTGGCTGGCACTGGCGGTGCTCGGGGGTTGCGGCGACGAGGTCCGTGTCGAGGGGGTGGGACTCAACCCTGGCCGCACCGGGTTTCTGCGCGCCCTGCAGGCGATGGGTGCGAGCTGCGATGTGGTGACGACGCACGATGAGGCGGGCGAGCCTGTTGGGGACGCGGCGGCCCGTCCTTCAACATTGCGGGGCGCAGAGATCGCGCCGGAGTGGGTTCCGTCGCTCATCGATGAGATCCCCATCCTCGCCTGTGTCGCCAGTCGCGCCGTCGGCACGACGGTCATCCGCGGCGCCCGGGAGCTCCGGGTCAAGGAGAGCGATCGGATCGCCGCCCTGCACTCGAACCTGGTGAGCCTCGGTGTCTCGAGCCGCGAGCTGCCCGACGGACTGGAAATCGAGGGTGGCGGCGGCGCGCTGCGCGGGACCGTCGAGGCCCGGGGCGACCATCGGATCGCCATGGCATTCGCGGTGCTCGGCGCCGTGCCGGGCAACAGCATCGCGGTGGATGACAGGACCTGCGTCCAGGTGTCCTATCCGGGTTTCTGGGAGGAGCTGGCGCGCGTCGCCCGTCCCGAGGCCGAGCGATGATCATCGCCATCGACGGGCCTGCCGGCTCCGGGAAGACGACAACGGCCCAGGAAGTGGCCCGTCGACTCGGCTTTCTCCATCTCGACTCCGGCGCGCTCTATCGCGCCTTCGCCCTCGCCGCCTGCGAGCGCGGCTGGGTGGGCCCGGAAGGCGACGTCTCCCGGGCACGGATCCCCGAACTGGCTGCCGTCAACGTCGACGGCGAAGTCGTCCGTGGAACCATCTTGCCGCTGCTGGACGGACGCCGCCTCGACCAGGAGATTCGGACGCCCGAAGTCACGGCAAGCGCCTCGAAAGTCTCCGCACACCCCGAGGTCCGTGAGGAGGTAAACGCCGTGCTGCGTCGGCTCGCGGCTCAGCACCCGACCGGCGTCGTCTGCGAGGGGCGCGACATGGGCACCGTGGTGTTCCCCGACGCGGAGCTCAAGGTCTATATGGAGGCCCGGCCGGAAGAGCGCGCCCGACGGCGCCTGCTCCAGCGCGGCGAGGATGTGTCACCCGAGAAGGTGAGCGCCGAGGCCGCTCGCCTGGTCGCCCGTGACACGTACGATTCGCAGCGCCGGGCAGCGCCGCTGAGAAAGGCCGCTGATGCCGTCGTCCTGGACACCACCGAGCTCGGCTTCGAGGAGCAGGTAGCGGAGATCGTCGGCGCAGCACGACGGTTCCTCGGCTCGGCTTAGCGCTTGACACGAGCCGAAACGGTGGGGTACATTTCACGGTCGTTTCCCGGGCGCAGCTTTAGTCCCTGTGGCGGAAGAGGTTAGCGAGCGGGTCCGGTACGCCGCCGGGATTCACAGCCAGCGCCCGTCATGTATTTGGGACCTTGAACCGATGTGGGTTCGCCGGTACCGGACGCCGGCGAGGACGCCAAACCTGATGCCAAACGAGAACAACGAGACCATCACACCGACCGACGCGGAGTCCGACATTCCCAGCCCTGAGCAGAACGAGCCGACGCCGGAAGTCAGCGCTGCCGAGCCCGCGACTCCTGCACCGCCGCCCGAACCGAAGGCCCCCGAGCGAGAGCTGACAGAGGAGCAAGTCGAGCAGAAGGCTCGGGACCTGGGTGTCCGCCCCGACCTCTTCGACGAAGGGGAGTACTCAGCCGATGAGTACGAAGAGATGCTCTCGATGTATGAGGACACCCTGAAGAACATCGAGGAGGGCGAAATCGTCAAAGCGAGGATCCTCCGCGTAACAGAGAACGCGGCGATCCTCGATCTCGGCTTCAAATCCGAGGGCTCCGTTCCACTGGACGAATTCCGCTCGCCGGAGGAGGCCCAGCCGGGAGCCGAGGTCGACGTCTTCCTCGAGCGCCTGGAAGACCAGGAGGGCGTGGTCGTCCTCTCGAAGAAGAAGGCCGACTTCCTCCGAGTTTGGGAGCAGATAAAGGAAGCGTACGACAGCGACCAGCCGATCCGCGGCACGATCAAGAAGAAGGTCAAGGGCGGTGTCACGGTAGACATCATGGGCGTCGACGCGTTCCTGCCCGGATCGCAGGTGGCGTTGCGGCGCGTGCCCAACGTCGACGAGCTGGTCGGCCAGGAATTCCACTTCAAGATCCTCAAGCTCAACAAGCGGCGTCGCAATATCGTCGTCTCGCGCCGCGTGATCCTCGAGCAAGAGCGCAGTGAGAAGCGCGAGGAGCTGAAGGGCGAACTGGAGCAGGGCCAGGTCCGCACCGGCGTGGTGAAGAACATCACAGACTTCGGCGCCTTCATCGATCTGGGCGGTATGGACGGCCTGCTGCACATTACCGACATGTCGTGGGGGCGCGTCGGCCGCCCGAGCGAGATCTGTAACATCGGGGATGAGATCGAGGTCAAAATCCTCGACATCGACTGGGAGCGG
>JASFTY010000294.1:0-5377 GCA_050050535.1 Gemmatimonadales bacterium
CGAGCCGCAGGGGCAGGGATCGTTGCGCCCGATCTTTTCACCGCCAGCGGCGGGCTTGGCAGGGGCCGGTCCCTCGCCCCTGTTGGTAGCCAAAGTGCCCGGCCCACGGGCCGCCCCCGGAACACCGGCGGCGGCCGCCGCCGATTCCGACACGCCGGTCGGCGGACCGGCCTGGGCCGAGGTCGCCACGCCGGTGGGTGCGAAGACGCCGCGAGCCGCTGCAGCCGCGGCGCCGGGGGCGTAACCCTCGTCGGTGGTATCGAGAGTGGGGCCGCTGACGCGGGTGATTCGCGGGGCGCGCATCGGCTGGGGCGGCATCATCTGGGCCTTGAACAGCCGATCGGCCAGGGTGGTGCGGATGTCCCCGATCAAGTCTACGAACATCTCGTAGGCTTCCTTCTTGTATTCGATCAGAGGATCCTTCTGGCCCCAGGCGCGGAAGTAGATGCCGGCCTTGAGCTGGTCGAGGTCATACAGGTGGTCCTTCCATTTCTCGTCGACCGTGTAGAGGAAGATGTAGGAGAGGATTCGCTCCGCCTCCTCCCCGAAGTCCTCGACCTTCTTCTTGAACGTGGCTTCGGCCTTCTCGACCACGTAATCGGCGACCGCATCACGACCTCCCCAGTCGAGCGCCGTGTCGAGCGAATTCTCGTTCGGTAGCTCGGGACAGTGCAGGAAGAACTCGAGCAGCAGCCGGTTCTTGAGGCCGGCCAGGTCCCACCTCTCCTCGTGCTCGGTCTCCGGCACGTACTCGTCGAAGCGCGTCAGCACCGCGTCGCGGATCATGTCCCAGACCTCGCCTTTCAGATCCTCGCCGCCCTCCAGAGCGAACAGTCTGAGATCGTAGATCACCTCGCGCTGCTGGTTCATCACGTCATCGTACTCCAGCAGCCGCTTGCGTGCGTCGAAGTTCGTCAACTCGACCCGCTTCTGAGCGCGCTCGATCGCCTTCGTCACCCATGGGTGCGTGATCACCTCACCCTCTTCCGCACCTAGCCTGTCCATGATCTTGGCCAGTCGCTCGGCCATGAACAGGCGCATCAGATCGTCCTCGAGCGACAGGAAGAAGAGCGAGGAGCCCGCATCACCCTGGCGCCCCGACCGACCGCGCAACTGTCGGTCGATCCGCCGCGAGTCGTGACGCTCCGTACCGAGGATCACCAGACCGCAGGGCGGATCGTCGTTGCAGCCGAATTCCCCAGCCTGCAGCGGGTCGAGATCGGCTTCCTCGCGGAAGCGGCCGAACGACGGCTGCTGAGCCTCGATGGCGCAGACCCTGCACTTCACGACACCCGGCGCCAGCTTGATGTCGGTGCCACGGCCCGCCATGTTCGTCGCGATCGTCACTGCGCCCGGCTGCCCGGCCTGGGCGACGATCTCGGCCTCACGCTCGTGGTACTTCGCGTTGAGCACGTTGTGTTTGATACCGCGTCGGCGGAGCATGCGCGACACGGTCTCGGAAGTGTCGACGCTGGTCGTGCCCACCAGAATCGGTAGACCTCTGGCGTGCATCCGCTCGATCTCATTGAGCAGCGCCGTGTACTTCTCGCGCTTCGTCTTGTAGACAACGTCGTCCTGGTCGATACGACGCACCGGCCGGTTGGTCGGGATAACAACGACTTCGAGACCGTAGATCTCGTGGAACTCGCCTTCCTCCGTTTCGGCCGTCCCCGTCATCCCGGCCAGCTTGTCATACATGCGGAAGTAGTTCTGGATCGTGATCGTCGCGAGCGTCTGGGTCTCGCCTCTCACGGTCACCGCCTCTTTCGCCTCGACGGCCTGATGCAGACCATCGCTCCAGCGCCGGCCGGCCATTTTGCGGCCGGTGAACTCGTCGACGATGATCACCTGGCCGTTCTCGACCACATAATCCGTGTCGCGCTCGAATAGCGTGTGAGCCTTGAGCAGTTGGTGGATGATGTGGATCTTCTCGGACTTCTCCGCGTACTCGCGCTCGCAGACGGCGACTTTCTGGCGCTTCTCATCAGTCGAGAGCGATTCGTCCCTCTCGATCTCGTGGAAGACCTGCGAGAGATCGGGGACCACGAAGGCCTCGTGGTCCTGCGGCGACAGCGTGTCGAGCCCCTGATCCGTCAGGTGGACCTGGTGGCCCTTCTCATCCATCGAATAGAGAAGGTCCTCCTCCAGCTCGTGCAGCCGCTTCTCCCGCATGTAGTCGGCTTCCACACGCTGCATGATCTTGCGCACACCGGGTTCCTGCAGCAGCTTCGCGAGCTTCTTGTTCTTCGGCATCCCGCGGTGCGCCAGCAGCACCTTTTCGCCCAACAGGTACCACGCCTCCTGATCGCCCTCCTCGCCTTCCGAGCGCTCGAGCAGCCCCTCCGCCTCAGCGAGCAGGCTGTTGACGAGGCGCGCCTGCTTGCGCGCGAGGCTCGATACCTGGGCATTGAATTCGGCGTACCGCTTGTTTTCTTCCCGGCCGACCGGGCCACTGATGATGAGGGGCGTGCGGGCCTCATCGATGAGCACCGAGTCCACCTCATCGATGATCGCGTAGCTATGTGCGCGCTGAACGCGGTCAGTCAACCCGTGGACCATGTTGTCGCGCAGATAGTCGAAGCCGAACTCGTTGTTGGTGCCGTAGGTGACGTCGCATTCGTAGGCGGCGCGGCGCTCCGGGGTTCCGGGTTCGGTGGCGTCGAGACAACCCACCGTCAAGCCGAGATACTCGAGCACCGTACCCATCCACTCTGAGTCTCGTTTCGACAGGTAGTCGTTGACGGTGACGAGGTGCGCGCCCCTACCCGGGAGGGCATTCAAGTAGAGCGGCATTGTAGCGACAAGAGTCTTGCCTTCGCCGGTCGCCATCTCGGCGATCTTGCCCTGGTGCAGAACGACGCCGCCGATCAGCTGCACGTCGTACGGCACCATATCCCACTTCATATCGTGACCACGCACGACGATGTCCCTACCCATCAGGCGGCGGCACGCCTCACGCACGGTCGCGTATGCCTCGGGTAGCAGCTCGTCGAGTACCTCCTGGGTGGCGGCGAGCAGTTCGGGTTCGAGCTGGCCGATACGCATGGCCATGCGTTCGCGCTCGTTGGCGGACTCGGTCCGCTTCTTGGTCTCCCTGAGCTGGTTTATCTCCTCGTGGAGTTCGTGGGTCCGCTCATAGATGATCTGGCGGAACTTCACCGTCTGGGCTTGTAGTTCTGCTTCGTCGACGTCTTTGAGGCGATCCTCGTGCCGGTGGATCGCATCAACGATCGGCTGGAGCTTGCGCACATCGCGCTCGAACTTGGTGCCCAGGAAGTTGGTGACTGCTTGTTTGATCATTCTCCGTCTGCTCGGTTCCGGTACAACGATCGCCTTTCGATTATCTCATAAACCGGGCCCGGCACCAAGTAGCGATAGGGTTTTCCGGTCCGCACCCGTTCGCGGACAGCGCTGGACGAGATGGCGACGTGTGTCACCTCGATTGTTTCGAGCCGCACATCGACGCTAGCCTCGACGGCCGGCGCATCGGCCCGGGACATGACGGCGATCCGGGCACGCCTGGCTATCTCATCCAGCCGCCGCCAGCGGTGGAACTCGGCGACTATGTCCGCGCCCACAAGCAAGACCAGCTCGGCACCCGGGTTCTCCATCTGCAGCGCGGCGACGGTGTCGACGGTGTAGGAGGGGCCGGGGCGCCGGACCTCGCGACCGTCGGGCTCGAACGACTCGCTGGACGCGGTGGCCGCCTCGACCATCTCGAGGCGCACGTCGGCTGGCGCCTCGACGCGGGCCTGCTTCAGCGGGTGATCCCCCACCGGGACGAAGAGCAGGCGGTCGATACCCAACGCCGCGGCAGCGTCGTCTGCCACGATCAGGTGACCGACGTGAGGCGGGTCGAACGACCCACCGAAGATGCCGAGTCTCATTCCACCGGCGAATTCCCGACGAGCTCCTTCGCTTCAGGGCTGTCCGGGTAATCCCGAAGTAGGCGGTCGCGAGTCTGGTCGGCTTCGTCGGTGTACCCGAGCTTCACGTAGGTCTCGTAGAGCTTGAGTAGAGCCTCGGGCTCCACCGCTGAGCCCCGAAACGTCTCCAACATGTATTCGAGGTAGACGATGGCCGAGTCATACGCCTTTCGCCTAAAATAGTAGACGGCGTTCAGGTAGTACTTTCGCGCGATCTTGTTGGTGAGTTCCTCGGCGCGCCGCATGGCGAGCTCGGCATACGGGCTACCCGGATAGAGCAGCGCGACGGAGCGACACTCGACGAGCGCCTGCTCGGTGAACTCCTGGTCCAGTTCGGGGCGCGGTGACAGCTCATAGTAGGATTCACACGCCCGGTAGCGGGCCAGGTCGGCGAGCCGACCGGCCGGCCGATCCTGCGCCAACCTCAGAAACTCGGACGCCGCCGTCAGGTATTGCTTTTGGTTGAAATACGCTTCGCCGGTGAGCAGCTGCGCGCTGTCGACGCGGGCGGCTGCCGGATCGGCATAGACGAAGCTCTGCAGCGCCTCGATCGCGCCGCCCCAATCGCGATTCTCGTACTTCTGCAGCCCGATCCTGTAGAGCTCGTCGGCCGGTAAGTCGGGTGGCAGCTCCTTGGGACATCCCAAGACGGCCGGCCCCACCAACAGCAGAAGCGCCAGACGGCCCGGGACCCTCATCCCTGCCCCTCCTCGCTACTTCTGTAGCGGATGCTGCGGATTCGGTCCTCCGCCTGCCGCACCTTGCGGCCGACCCGGTTCGGGTTCAGGTCGAGCACCTGCTGATACGATCGCACCGCTTCATCGAACTCGCCGAGTGAGAACAGAATCTCGCCTCTCTCGAACCAGGCGTCATCGAGCAGCGTCCGTGGAGCACGCAGGTCGATCACCAGCTGGAAGCCGGCCAACGCCTCCGTCGGCCTGCCGGCCAAGCGATCCTTCTGCGCCAGCTGGAAGGCGCACTGGCCGGCGTGCCACCGCGAGTCGCGTCTCGCCTCGCCGTTCTGGCGCGTGGCCAGAAAAGCCCTGAAGTGCTCGAGCGCCTGGCCGCACTCGTCCAACTCGTAGTAGATGCGGCCCAGCTCGTAATCGACCCGCGGCTCGATACTGTCCGGCTCGACCGCCAGGGCGGCGAGATAGAACGGCAGGGCGCTGGTGTACTCGCCCAGCTCGTAGTAGTAGCGGGCGAAGGGCAGCGCCAGCTCATCCGGTACGGCTCCCGGCTGCACGGTCTCAAGCTGCTCGAGGGCGCGGGCAAACCGCGCTCTATCGTCACTCTCGAGCGCGCGCATCGCCATTGCCAGGTAGTCGGCGACCGCCTGGTCGACAAAGGACGAATCGATGGCGAGTAAGCGAGAGTAGTAGTCGTTCGTCTCGTCGAGCCGATCGAGGCTCGCGTAGCCGTGCGCGAGGCGAGACAGGATCTCAGGCTGG
>JASFTY010000295.1:0-5362 GCA_050050535.1 Gemmatimonadales bacterium
GGGTGGCTCCCGACCTCATCGCCGATATCCAGAGCGCCGCAGGCTTCGATGTGCTGCTGGCCAAGTGTGACGGGGCGCGCATGCGCTGGATCAAGGCGCCGGAAGAAGGAGAACCTCTGATCCCCGCGACCGTCAGCACGATCCTGCCGATCGTATCGGCAAAGGCATTCGGCGAGCCACTCACCGAGACCATCGCTCACCGCCTCTCACACGTCGAGGCCCTGAGCGGCGCGCAATACGGCGAGCTCATCACTCCCGTCCACGTGGCGCGCCTGCTGGCCGACGAACGAGGCGCGCTCAAGAACGCCGGCAGCGCCGCCGTCGTTCCCGTCATCAACATGGTGGACAACGCCGATATGGAGGCGGCAGCGACGGAGGCAGCCCGGGCCGCACTCCAGCTCACCGACCGCTTCGACCGAGTCGTCTTGACATCTCATCTTCATCCCGCCCGATTAGTGGGCGTCATAACCCGATAAGATGTCCCGGGCCGCAGGTTCGCCCGGACTCTGTTATTAGGCCCCAACCGTAGGAGTGGACCAGACATGCTCAGACCGCTGCGACTCGCCATCGCCCTGTCGCTCGCCGCCGGCTCGGCCGCCCAGGCCCAATGGGCCGCGAACCGACCCGATAGCCACGCGCCGTTCGGTGTATCGATGGACCACACGCACGAGGCGGGCGGTTTCATGCTCTCCTACCGCTACATGTTCATGAAGATGAATGGCCTGCGCATCGGCACGCAGAACGTCACCGCTCAAGACGTGTTGAACCTGGGGTACATGGCGACGCCGACCGACATGCAGACTCAGATGCACATGTTCGGTGCGATGCTCGCACCGCTCGAGAAGCTCACCCTGGTGGCGATGGTGCCGTTCGCGGTGAAGAGCATGGATCACGCCACTACAGCCGGTCCATACACCACGGAGTCCTCCGGTCTGGCCGACCTGAAGGTCGGCGGCATGTGGAAGCTCGAGCCGGCGCGGGGCCAACTGGTGCACATCATCTTCGCGGCGAGCTTCCCTACGGGCTCGATCGACAAGACGGACGACACCCCGATGGGCGACGACGTCACCCTACCCTACCCGATGCAGATCGGGTCCGGGACCTTCGACCTGAGTCCCGGTCTGACATACCTTGGCCAGGCGAACGATCTCTCTTGGGGCCTCCAGGGGCTGACGACCTTCCGCCTCGGCGAGAACGACCGCGACTACCGACTCGGAGATCGGTACACAGCGACCAGCTGGGCTGCGTATCGCATCAACGAGTGGCTTAGCGGCTCCGTGCGACTCGATTGGACCAACCAGGAGGACATCGAGGGCGCCGATTCCGAGCTCAACCCGGCGGTCGTGCCCACCGCCGATCCCGACCTGCAGGGCTTCAAGCGCTGGAGCGCCGGCTTCGGGATCAACACCCACATCCGGCAGGGCACGTTTCGCGGCCTGCGGCTCAGCGGCGAGCTCGTGGTCCCGTTCGACCAGGACCTGACCGGCCCGCAATTGGAGACCGACTGGTACCTGATCGTCGGAGCACAGTACTCCGGTGAGACCGGTTGGTTCGGAGGGTGAACATGATCGGACTGCTACTCATCGCGACCCTTGCCGCAGGCTCGCCAGAGCCCGCCGACGGGTACCTGTATCGAACGCTGCTGGTGCGTGCGGCCCCCGGCGACCTGCTCGAGTTGATCGAGCTCTACAAGGCGCGCACGCCCGTCTACGAGGCCGCCGGCGAACGGCCCTACTGGATGCGCCATACGCAGGGGGACCAGTGGGACTTGCTCCTCCTCTTCCCGATGGGCAGCTTCGCCGACTACTACTCGGCACAACGGATCGCCCGGCGCGATAGCGCAGCCAGCGCGTCGGGTCTCTCCGAGGCGGCGTTCCAGCGCGCGCTCGATCAGCGGATCGCCTGGCGCGAAGAAGTTTACGTCCTCGGTCCGGCGCTGGAGTTGGTGGACAGCGCCTTCGCGGGCGCCGGGTATTTCCACGTCGAGGCGTTTGTAGCGCTGGCGGGCAAGCGCGAGGCGCTCCTGGAAGAGCGTCACATGGAAAACGTCTATCGGGCGGCGATCGATCGGCCGCTCAACCTCATCTTCACTCGTGTGGCCGGCGCGGCGTGGGATCTGTACACGATCGGGTTCTACCACGACATCAAGCACTTCGCGGCCAGCGCCGATGTCCCCCCCGACGAGCAGGAGGCAGCGGCGCTGGCGGCCGGGTTCGAGGGCGCGGATCGGATCGGCACGTACATGCGTACGCTGATCCAGTGGCACCGGGATACGCTGGCTGTGCCTCTGCGCTGACGCCCGCGCTCTCCGTTCACTGGATCGTTATACCGAACTGCGCGAGTAGCAGGTTGCCATCACTCTCCACGGGCGTGAACGAGTAGTAGCCGTTGCCGTGGTCGATGATCGCACCTTCCGGCAGGTAGCTGACGCGCCCGTTGTTCACGTACTGGACCGCGAGGTAGAGGTCGAGGCCTCGGCCCAAACTGACCGCTACGCCGCCGCCGGCGGTCCACGCCGCAGTCCAATGAGAGTGCTCCGTCTCTCCTTCGAAGAACATGGCAAGATCGCCCATCACATCGAAGAGATCATGATCGCAACACCCGTGGTCTTCCCACCCGTAACAGTCGCACGAGTCACGCCAGTCCGTACCCGTCCAGAAATACGAGAACCCGGCACCGGCGTGCAGGTACGGCCGCACATCGCCGGTGCTTAGCGTCATCTGGGGACCGACGAAGAACGAGCCGATCCTGTTCCTGACCGTCACCTCGGCGAAGTCGACGATGCCCGGCCCGACGGCGAAGGACCGAGTCTGCGTCTGGCTGCCGTGATACACCATCGACCCGTCGAGCCGCAGCCCCAGAGCGCCGTTGCGACCGACGTCAAAGTGCAGGAAGGCGCCGAGCCCCAGGCTCTCGTCGACGTAGTACCCGAACTCACCCAGTGGCTGCGCGAACATGAGGGCCAGGCCCAAACCCGTTTGGTCTCTCGACCTGCGGCCCTCGAAGTCCTGGGCGCCCGTGTCCGTGGCAACCAGGGCGAGGAGTAGCCCAGGCAAGCTCACGGCAACGAAGACTCTGCGTAGCTGCACCCGGCCCATGCTCACCTCCTGCCGACGTCTGACATGACGCGACCCCACCCACCAACCGAGCAGGGGGCAAGCGGGGTGCCGGTGCAGGGACGCTGAATCCCCAATAGCCAGGCGGTTTCTCCGGGGATCGCCCGTCGGCGCCGTGTCGGAGGGATACACCCAGCGTCGTCCAGCCGAACGGCCGGCTGCGGTGCAACCCGGCGCCTCGAGCGGCGCGGCGCCGGGCCTTGACCGGGGCGGCGGCCGGTCTCTAAGCTGGTTCGATGAGTCTCTCCGTCATCGTGACGACCTACGAATCCCCCGAGTGGCTGGAGAAGGTGCTCTGGGGATACGCCGCACAGAGCATGCGCGACTTCGAGCTCGTCATCGCCGACGACGGCTCCGGCCCCGAGACCCGCGCGCTGATCGATCGCCTTGCCGACGGGACCGATCTCGACATCGTGCACGTCTGGCACGAGGATCGGGGTTTCCGCAAGTGCGAGATCCTCAACAAGGCGATCCTCGCGTCCTCGGGCGACTACCTCGTCTTCTCGGACGGCGATTGTATCGCGCGACGCGACTTCCTCGACCAGCATCGCCGACTCCGTCGGCCCGGCCACTTCCTATCCGGCGGCTACGTCAAGCTGCCGGCTGCGATCAGCGGGGCGATCACGCGTGAGGATATCCTGGCAGGCCGCGTGACGGATCCGAGCTGGCTCCGCAGCCACGGGCTCAAGCCTACGAGAAAGATGCTGAGGCTGCTGGCCGGATCACGACTGGGACGGTTGCTCGACACCGTGACACCTACACGAGCGACCTGGAACGGACACAACGCCTCGGCCTGGCGCACAGACCTTCTCGCTGCAAACGGCTACGACGAGAGGATGGTCTGGGGGGGGCTGGACCGGGAGCTGGGCGAGCGACTCGAGAACGCCGGGGTACGCGGTCTCCAGATCCGGCATCGCGCCGTCGTCGTGCATCTGGACCACCCGCGGGGTTACGCCAACCAGGAAGGTCTGCGAGCCAACGCGCTGGTGCGCGAAGCGACACGCAGGACGCGCTGCACGCGCACCGAGGACGGGCTCGACCAGCACATCGGAAAGGAGTTGATGGTCCGCCGCCCCGGCGCTACTCGCTAGGGCAGGCTCGGAGCCGCGATCCGTCGGGTCGTGCGGTCGGTCTCGTCAGTTCTGGCCCGCTGGCGCCGCAAGTACCTCCTCGTAGATCTCCTCCAACTTGCCAGTCTGCTTCCTGAGATCGAAGTGGTCACAGACACGAGCGCGCCCGGCCTCACCCATCCGCCGGCACATCTCGGGATCGCCGAGCGCCCGGTCGAGATGAACGGCCAGCGCTTCCTCATCTCCCTCCGGCGCGAGAAACCCCGTTTCGCCATCCACGATCGCATCGGTGACACCACCCGGCGCGAAGCTGATCACCGGCAGCTCCATCGCCATCGCTTCCAGGACCACTAACGGAAGACCTTCGGCGTCACCGCTGGGTGCGACGACGCTGGGCACGCAGCAGAGCTGCGCCGAGTTCATCAACGAGTGCACCTGTGAGGGCGTCTGTCGACCGAGAAAGCGGAAACGTCGGAGCTCGGAGGCGGCGAGTCGCTCCAGATCCTGACGCAGCGGCCCGTCGCCTGCGACCACCAGCTCTGCAGCCGGGTGTCGATCCTGGATGCGGGCCATGGCCCGGATCAAGTGCTCCAGACCTTTCTTCGGCACCAAGCGGCCCACGAATAACACCCGCGGCCGGCGCGGCAGGTTTGGATCGGGCGTGAACCGACCGACATCGGTACCGACATGGTGGACGACGATCTTCTCGGGCGGGCACGACTTGGCGATCAGCTGGTCGCTGATGAAGCGCGAGCAGGCCACGACGACGGCCGCCCTCGCGAACACCCTCGGCCTGCTCCTCGCGTAACGACTTCGCGTTTCGTTCATCGTGATGTCGAAGCCCCAGAAGGTCGCGACCAACGGGATGCGCAGTCGCTCGACGATCGGTAGCGCGGCCAACGCATCGCGGCCGAAGTGCGCGTGAAGCAGACCCGGGTCGGTCGAGGCCATGGCGTGCAGCCAGCGGGGGCTGACTCGCCCGCTGACGCGCATCAGAGTCCGCGACAGCGGGGGGATGCGTGCGAGCTCCGAGTGGAGTAGGACTGGGGCACTACCGAGATAGTCGTAGCCGCTGGGCTCTCTCGTGAAGCCCACAAAGATGGGCTCCAGCGATTGAAGCGCCGTTCCCTGGGCCGCGATGAACGTCTCCGAATAGGGTAGCAGCCGCTTGCGAAA
>JASFTY010000296.1:0-5318 GCA_050050535.1 Gemmatimonadales bacterium
CCCGAAGGCGAGCCAAGGTTGCTCGCCGCCGTCGGCGCTGGGCCGCGTCACGAAGGCCGGTATGATCGTATGGAACGGTCGCTTGCCGGGGCCGACGGTGTTGGCGAGGCCGGGCTCCAGGGTAAAGCCGGCGCCGCGGTTCTGCAGCGCGAAGCCGGTGCCGGGGACCACTACCCCCGAACCGAACTCCCAGTAGATGCTGTTGATGAACGAGATCATGTTGCCGTAACTGTCGGCCGCGCTCAGGTAGATCGTCTCGCTCGACGCGGCCGCTGCGCCCGGCTCGACCCGCTCGGCGGCACGGGCCGAGTCGACGAGCGCTCGTCGCGCCTCGATGAACTCGTCCGACAACAGCGTACCCGGCGAAACCGTCATGTGCTCCGGGTCGCCGACCCAGCCCGCAAGGTCGGCGAATGCGAGCTTCTTCACCTCGATGAGATGATGGAGGTAGCGGGCCGAGTTGTGTCCCATGGCAGCCAGGTCGTACGGCTCGAGGATGCGCAGCATCTCCAGCGCCGCGATTCCTTGGCCGTTGGGCGGCAGCTCGTAGACACGGCAGCCCTTGAAGTCGACGAAGATCGGGTCGACCCAGGTCGGCGCGTGGTTCTGGAGATCCTCTAGTGTGAGGAAGCCACCGAGCTGGCGAACCCGCTCGACGATCCTCCGACCCAGCTCGCCGCCGTAGAGGGTTCGTGGTCCTGCCTGGGCGATCAAACGCAGCGTCGCCGCGAAGTCGGGGTTGCGAAACCACTCGCCGGGCCGCGGTGCCCGCTCGCCCTGGATTAGATAGGTGGCGCGGGCGCCCTCGTCACGCTCGAGCTTCTCGACCTCCATCGCCCACTGGCGAGCGATGATCGGCGTCACCGGGAACCCCTCCTCGGCCAACATGATCGCCGGTCCCAGCGCCTCGGCCAGTGTGATGGTGCCGTAGCGCTCGAGCAGCGCTGCCCAACCCGACAGTGCACCGGGCACGGTGATCGGCTCGGCCCCGTGGATCGGCACGCTCGTATGACCGCGGCGGAGCAGCTCTTCACGCGTCATCAGAGAGCCCGAGCGGCCGCTGGCGTTCAGACCGACCAGCCGGCCCTCCTCCGCCGACCAGAGGATGGCGAACATGTCGCCGCCGATCCCGGTCATATGAGGCTCGACCAGGTTGAGCACGGCGGCGGCGGTCACGGCGGCGTCGACGGCGTTGCCGCCGCGCTGGAGGACGGCGAGCCCGGCGGCGCTGGCCAGCGGCTGGCTGGTGGCAACGGCGCCGTGTGGCGCGTAGACGGTGGAGCGGCCCGCGACGGTCGAGGGCCGTCCTTGCTGGGCGTTGGCTTGGGAGGTCATGGCGACAAAAAAGATCAGTGCGGTGGCCAACAGGGATGGTCGCATTTACGAGCCCTCGGGAGAAAGCCGGCTGTGCCGAGCGCGGCAGCGTTCCGCACCCGGCAGCTGGCGCTAAGGTAGGAGGCGCGGGCTGGGTAGGAAAGGCAAGTCAGCCGCGATCGCGCTGCGAGCCCTCGACGCGCACGATCCGGAGCCCGGCCCGCGCCAGGATTCGCGGCAAGCTCCGGATGAACAGGCGGTCGTTGTCCTGCGTCGCTTCGTCCAATTCGTCCCAGGGGACGAGGTACGGAGTCGTCTTCTCAGCCGGGTTCCGCGGGCCGCGCGTCCACCCGTTGCGCAGCCGTTCCTTGACCCAACGCTCGTGCTCCATGACCGCCAGCTTCTCCAACTCGTCGACCTCGAACTTGAACGACTCCTCGTCCCAGTCGCTCAGCGGTGCGAGCTCGCAACCCACTGCCTGCAGCTTCATCCCGACGTGCGCCGCCTGGTCACGATTCGATTCCTTGAGCGACTCCGGCAAGACGTCCCAGTCGGCCAGAGCTAAGTCGTCCGCCGGTATCTTTTTCTTTTCCACCTGCTCGGCCACGTACTCCTCGTGTGCGGCACGGGCGATGATCTCGTAGGCACCGGCTGTGAGAAGGTCAGCGTTGCATATCCGATCGATAAGCCCGAACGCGTGCAGGCCGGCGAACTCACCCTCGCGCTCCTCTGTTTCGCCCAGCAGTGCGGCGAGCCCCGCACTGTGCGTCATGCGTACCACCACCGGGACCTTCATTCCCTTGACGCGGCCGTGCACCGCCAAGGCGGTCGAGAGCCCTTCCGTATCATCATCCTGACAGACATATACGGCGCTGACGTTTACAGGCCCGCCGGGATCTGGTAGGAAGCGGGCCTCACGGAACTCGGCCGACTCGAACATCATCTCTTGAGGAGTCAATTCGCACAGTCTCTCCAGCCAGGTATTCCTCAGCCGCAACGATTCGGTCAGAGCCTTCGCATGCCGATCGACGACGATGACCTGCAGCGGACCGGCCGACTCCCCACTGGCAGCTCGCCAGTCCAGCGCCGCCTGCAATACCAGGTTCGCACCGAAGTGACCGAGGCCCACGACGACTGTCCCGCCAGCCGACCGTTCGCCGCTCTGCGAAGGCCCGGCCACCGGATATTCCCTGAGCAGCGTTCGGGCACCACTCTCGAACACGTTGAAGAAGTCGAGTCGAAAGGACTCGTCCTTGGGCCGTCCGATCTCCTGCATACGGAGCAGTGTGCAGAGCTGCGGATCGACGATGTGCACGAGGCACGACAGCGGCTGCCCGTCCCTGTTCGTCGCCAGCTCGCGAGCTCGCACCGCAACCTCGGCGTTGACACCATCGTCGCCAGCGACAGCCACGAGGTGGCTGGCCTTGTGGACGCGGGCCCGCCTCAGCATCTGCGGGTCCCGCAGGTCACCAACGAGCACGACCGCACCATATCCACGCGCCGTGCCGATCAGGTCGTTCTCCGCGTCCAGCTCAACGACCACAACACGGTCTCCGCGGGCCCGCAGCGAGCGGGCCAAGAGAAGACCCTTGCGGCCGAGACCGCAGATCACAACGTGACTTCGATAGAAGCGCGCCCGGAAGCGCTCAAAGCGTTCACCGAAGATGACCGCCACGGTCTTGATGACCGTATAGACGGCTACCGCTGGTGCGAGCAGCCTCGCAACCTGGAGCTCCCACGGTATGGCTCCACTGGCCAGCGAACCGGATTCCAGATTGAACAGCTGAAGCGCCAGATAGAGCAGATCCCAACGCGACCTCAACTCACCGGCCGCGGCGAAGTACTTCAGGAACCCGACGAATCCCAACACCAGCGCGGCCACGAACAGGACGCCGACGAGCGGCCACTCGAGATCTCCCCACAACCGTTGCAGCGTCTTCCCAACCCAGCCATTCCGCCGGCCGCTCTTCTCCAGCTGATTAGTCACCCTGTGCACCTCACGCCGTCGTGGTGAGACTTACAGACTAGGCCTCCATCTGCCGCTTGAGTTGCTCTCTCATCTCTTTCATCTCCTTCATCCGTTGAGCCGAGTCCATCCCCTCTTCCACATGTATGCGCGGGAAGAAGCGCGGAGCGAGCAACGCATGCAAGAAGACGCCTAGGATGATACCGAGCACCACAGCGAGCCACATCTTCCCCCACAACCGGTAGACGACATAGAGCACGCCGGTGCTGAGGGCCGGCTGCAGAGAGAAGTAGAGAATCCTACGAACCTTGTAGCGGTCGGTGATAACGTCCGCCACGCCCCGCGAGACTATGTAGTTCGCGAAGAGAAAGACGTAGATCGCCAGCGCAACGGACGAGCTCGAGCGGTAGGTGTAGATCGCAGCCAGCACCCCGGCAAAGAAGGCGACCACACCGAAGATGTTGCGAATACGCCGAACGCCGGCGCCGGCCGTCGGCGTTCCCGCTCCGGTCGCCCGCAGGCTGGGCCCTGTCTCGTAACCTTCCGCCACTGCGGCGATCGCCGGTACGCGCTCCACTCCGATCGCCACACCGAAGGCGGCGGACGTCGCGTCTATCAGTCTCCTGACGAGCTCGGGTGGCTGCTCGACGGTCATCAATCTGACGGACGCCGGCGCGGACCCGTATCTCGTGCGGAACTCCTCGCCGCTAATGAACGACAGGTAGGTGTGGAGCTTATGCGTGAGCTGTTCGGCCGCGCGCTCTGCGTCGCCCCAGGGCTCCGTTGCGACTATGCCGAGTACGACCTCACCACTGGGGCTGCGCGCCACGACATCGATGCGGTCGGGTTCTGAGAGTCCCATCTGACTACTCATCTCCAGTATGCAGCGTCAGAACGCCCGCGAGCAGAGTGAAGAACTGCCCCTTCACACTCTCTATGGTATCAGGCAGCAACTCGGGGAGCTCGTAGAGCAACGCTACATCTCCGTCACCATCGATGCCGACCTTGGCCACGTTGGCGACCCTGTTGAGATCGAGCAGGTGATCGAGGTATCTCTTCTTGTCGCCGACGGGTTTCACTCCGCCCATTGGAAGGATGACCGAGACCGCGTGATCACCGGTGCGGATCAGGACGTCGAGATCCGTGCCTGCGAAATCGAGCTTGAAGACGAAGCTGTCATCTTGAGGCTGACTCCACTCCACGCCGGCCTGATCGAACATGGCCTCAACGTCCCGCTTGGTCTTGGCGACATCGACGCTGATCAACGCGGCCTGGGCCAACACGCACTTCACCATGCGCGCGTTGCAGCCCTCCTCATCGCTGAGATCCTTCTTCTTGACGTCCGCCAGGTAGACGAGTCCGCGGATCACGCCTTCCGCGACACCCGGTGTGACGACGGCTTTCGGCAATTCGGCAGCGAAAGCCAATCCGGACTTCACTGCCATCGCCTTGATGAAGTTCGTCGTGTAGCTGGCCCGCAAGGCGTGGGTGTGGGCCGCCTGGCGTCCGAACCTCCCGGGCTCGGGCAACGGCACCGCGAAGTAGACCAGGTCCTCACCGAGCTCACGTACCTCGACCATCACCTGATCGAGCTGCTCACCGCCGAACGGAAAGGCCAACGAGCCACCTTCCAGCTCCACGAACTTCAGGTCGGTGGCGGAGAGCGTGTCCTTGAGCGTCATTTGACTCTTCCTCTCTCTTGGGGGGCGTTTCGGCACGCTAGGTCCCTGACTGTGACTTGGCGACTCGGCAACGCATTCGGGAAATGTGTACGCCGCCGATGATGCGCTCCGCCCACGCAGGGCGCAATGGCACTCGCGGGCCGACCTAGCGCGCCCAATACTGTGTCAGGGCTTCATCGTTGCGGAAGACGATGTCGTATTCGCCCAGTTGATCGGGCCCGATCCAAGCCCAGTCGCTCGATTCCGGATTCATCGTTAGGTCGCCGGCGACCGAACACTCGAAGTAGAGGTTGATACAGTGCATGCTCCCCGGCTCGGGGGGCAGGCTGTCTTGGTAGAAGAGGAAACGAGCTCTC
>JASFTY010000297.1:0-5308 GCA_050050535.1 Gemmatimonadales bacterium
GCTTGCCCGCCGCGACCAGCGCGTTGATCAGCATCTCGGTACCCTGGTAGTGGACGTTGTCGTCGCCCGTTCCGTGCACTACCAGCAGGTTCCCCTCGAGTCCGCCGGCGAAGGTGATCGGCGAGTTCTGCTCGTAGGCGTCGCCGGGTCCCTGAGGCAAGCCCGTATAGCGTTCCTGGTAAATCGTGTCGTACAGTCTGACGTCGGGTACCGGCGCCACCGCCATACCCGTGCTGTACACGTCGGGGTAGCGGAACATCACGTTCAACGTCTGGGAGCCGCCGCCGCTCCACCCCCAGATGCCGATGCGCCCGGCATCGACGTAAGGATGCTCGGCGGCGATCGCCCGCGCTGCCGCGGCCTGATCGCCCGAGGCGACGATGCCGACCTTCTTGTAGACGACCTTGCGCCATTCGCGACCGCGCGGCGCCGGTGTCCCGCGATTGTCCACCGACATCACGATATAGCCCTGCTGAGTGAGCATCAGATGCCAGAGATAGGTCGAGCCGCCCCAGGCGTCACGCGCCGTCTGACCCCATGGCTCACCGTACACGTAGAACAGGACCGGATACTCCTGCGACGCATCGAATTCGGGCGGTCTCATCTCGAAACCGTCGAGAACCACGCCGTCGCCGATCTCCACGCGGAAGAACCGCGCCTCACCTCGCTTCAGCGCCTCGACCCGCGCCCGCAGATCGGCGTTCTCGATCAGCGTACGCACGACCTCGTGGCCGGGCAGCCGGACGAGCTGCATGATCGAAGGCACGCCGAACCGCGAATAGGTATGGAAGGCCCAGCGCCCATCGGCCGAGACCTGGTAGCTGTGCGTGCCCGGCTGGTCCGTGGGGCTGAGGCGCTCCGGCCGGCCGCGGCCGTTCAGCCGCTGGCGATACAGGTAGCGCTGGGTCGGGTCCTGCGGCGACGCGATGTAGTAGACCCAGCCTCCCTCTTCGTCGATGTGCAGGACGCTGACGACGTCGAACTCGCCAGGCGTAGCGAGCCTGAGGTCGCCGCCCGAGCGCGAGGCGACGTAGAGGTGGCGCCAGCCGTCGCGCTCGCTCACCCAGGTGAATTGCCTGCCACCGTCAAGCCACTCGAGGTCCTCGACCACATCCAGCCACGCGTCGTCGGTTTCCGTGAGGATCGTACGGACCGCGCCCGTCTCCGCGTCGGCCAGCAGCAGCCGGTTGATGTTCTGAAGGCGATTCATGTGCTGAATGACGAGCTCGTCCGAGTTGGCCGCCCATTCCATCCGTGGGATGTAGTTGTCGCGCGGGTCTCCTTCGATCTCGATCCAACGCGTATCGCCACCGCTCGCGTTCACCACGCCGACGCGCACCGCCGAGTTCGTCGTGCCGGCCTTCGGGTACGGGATCGTCGTGATCATCGGGTAAATCGAATCGGTGTTGTTGATCAGGTAGAACTCGTCCACACCCTCGGAGTCGAACTGCCAGTAGGCGATATCCTCTCCATCCGGGCTCCAGATGAAACAGTCGCGCAGGAAGAACTCCTCCTCGTAGACCCAATCCGAGGTACCGTTGATCAACTTCTCACCACCATCGTGGGTCAATTGGGTGATCGTCCCGCTGGCCAGGTCCTCGACATAGATGTTGTCGTAATAGACGTATCCGACGCGACTCGCGTCCGGCGAGAACTTCGCAAACATCAAGCGTGCTTCGTCGAAGTCGGCACCCAGCTGCTGCAACTTCCAGGTCTCGAGATCGAGGACCCAGTAGTCGCCGCGCGTCGCCGCACGCCATACGCGCTGCGCGTTGGTGAAGACCAGCAGCTTTCTGCCGTCCTCCGACCACTCGTAGCCCGACATACGCAGCGGGTGCGAGGCGCCCGCGGGGACCAGGCGCTGCGCGGAGACGACGATCTCGCGATCACCGGTCTCCGGATCGTAGCGTACGATGTCCCGACCACCGCCCAATTGAGCCGACGGCTCGACCGTTACGTAGCCGGAACCGTCGGCCAGCCAGCTGGCCGGACCGAAGAACTCACCTCTGAACTCGGCGGACGCGTAGATCCGCTCGAGCGTCAGCAGCGAGGCGTCCTGTGACTGCGCCGTCAGGGGCGTGGCCAGACAGACCGCCGACAAGAGTACGAGCGAGAAGCGGTACCGTATCACTTGGATCTCCTTCGTCTGTGCGGGGCGAATCTCGACCAGCAATCTAAGTCCGTTCACGAGCGGCGCCACGCCGGCCGCCTGCTACCAAGTCCGCCAGATCGGGTGCGCCTCGGTGTTGAGGATCACCGCCTCGAAGTCCAGCGTTTCCGGCGGTGCGAACAGCAGGTAGGCGTACTTCAGCGTCTCGGCCAGGAAGAACGACTCCATGGAATCGCCCTGCTCGCCGGAAACGATGTCGGAGAGCATCGCATAACCGCTCTCCGTGCGGCAGCGCTCGACGATACTCCCGAATATCGTGCGGCCCATCTCCAGATACTTCGAATCTTCCGTCAGGCGGTAGAGGTAGTAAGCCGACTCGATGGCTTCCGGCCGCAGATGATAAGCTCGATGAACGGGCTCCATGGTCACGTAGTCGAGCTGCTCCGGCTCGATCCCGAACGTCGTCCACATGAGGAAGCAGGAGTCCATGAGCCGAGCTGCCCGCTCTACGTCGCCGCCGAGCGCCAGCACGGCCGGCATGAAACAATCGAGCGCGCCGAAGCGCGTGGCCGTCCGCGCACCGGTCTCCATGTCGACGTGCGCGTACCAGAGACCGTTCTGACGTTCGTCGGGCAGGTACGCGTCAACGGCCGCGATGCTCGTCGTCCACATCTCGTGGAAGTCGCGATCGCCGAACAGCAGCCAGGCTTTCAGCAAGTACTCGTAATACGAGTCGATCATGCCGGAGATATGGCTGTCGCGTCTTCCCCATTCGCCGGTGTCCACGTTGATCGTGGTGCCGACCAGGCCTATCCGGGACCGACGCTCATAAAGCGCCGACACCCCGGCCTTCACGGCGTCGTAGTAGATGGGGTTCCCCGTCAGCCTGCTCAACGTGCCAAACTCGAGCGTGAGCGTCCCGATCTCTGCCGGGTTCATCACGGCACCGGTCGTCGCGCCCGTCCGCAGGTTCACGCCCCAGTACGGCATGCCGGTGGGCGAATCGAAGGCGGGCAACAGGCGGTCGGCCAGGTCGGTGGCCAGCGCCAGGAATCGCTCGTCGCCGTCCAACTGGTATGCCGTGATCAGGCCGCCCAGGGTGCGGATCGTGATCTCGAAGACCTGGACGGTGAAGTCGTGGTCGAAGGTGAGGTTCTCCAAGATCAGGCGCTTGGCACGCTCCGCCTCCTCATCGAGCCCCATCAGGACCATCGTATCGAAGGCGTCGAGGGGCGTCATGTACAGGGGCGCAGCGTGCCAATCATGGAAGCCAGCGCTCAGCGGCTTGAGGTCGTCATGCCCCCAGGCGTGCTCGACGTAGCCGTTCCAAGCATGCAGGAACTCGGCCCGCACGCGCTCCGCCATCTCGGCGTCGCCGCATTGCGGCGGCTCGACCTGCCGGCACGCCGCGAGCACGACGAGCGCCACGCAAGTCAGAATCGACGGTAGTCTTAACATTCTCCTAGGCCCAAAGGTCACCGACGGTGAAGCCGTCGGGGAACGGATCCTCCGCGTCCACCACGTACTGGGTGATGCCGGTGATCCAGGCGCGGCCGCTCAGCGTCGTGACCACGGCGGGATGCGGTCCGACCCGTGTCTCACCGACGACTCTTCCGGTGAAGATCGTACCGAGGGGACCCTCGTGAGGGAAATCATCGCCGACTGCGAGTGCTCCTCGCGCGTGCAGCGCCGCCATCTTTGCGCACGTCCCGGTACCGCACGGCGAGCGGTCGAGTGCGCCGGTCCAGGTGTCGGGGTCGTCCCAGTCCAGCTCGCCGGTCGCCACGACCACCGCGTTCCGGCAAGCCGCCTCGCGGCTGTGTGGCGGGCCGGAGAGCTGCGAGATCGAGATACCCGAGATCGCGGGGTTCTCTGGATGGACGGCGGCCAGCTGCTCGCGGGCCGCTGCTCTGAGCATCGACCCGATCCGGGCGATCTTGCCGCCTTCCTCCGGGACCAGGCGCAGCCCGAACTGCTCGGCCTCGGCGATCACGTAGAACATCCCACCGTACGCCACATCGACGATGACCCTGCCGAGCTGCGGGACCTCGATCTCCGCATCGAGTTGCACCGCGTAGGCCGGTACGTTCTCGAACGTCACAGCCGTCACCTTGCCGTTCGACACCTCGGCACGGATCGGGATCAGACCGGCCGGTGCCTCCAGCACCAGCTCGGTTACCGGCTCCTGGACGGGCACCATACCGGTCTCGATCAGCACGGTCGCCACGCAGATCGTGTTGCTGCCCGACATCGCAGGGTATTCCGTCTGCTCCATGATCACGAACCCGGCGGCCGCATCCGGGTGCGTCGCCGGCAAGATCACATTGCAGCAGAGTGCCGGATAGCCGCGCGGCTCGCGCAACATGCGCTGGCGTAACTGGTCGCCGTGCTCCTCGAGGTACACTTTCTTCTCGAACATCGTCGCGCCGGGCACGTCCACCACGCCACCGACAATCACCCGCCCCGGCTCACCGCAGGCATGAGCGTCCACCGCAGTGATCATGTCTGACAGACGCATCGCTGTCCTCTCAGAAAGGGTGCCGGCACAAGATGTGAGCCCAGACAGGCCTTGCGAAAGGACCGGAGATCCCGGGCCGCAGACCGCGGAACGCGCTCGATATCACCGTGGTCGCCCTACATCGATGATGCAAACGCTATCCGCTCGTCACCTGTCTAAAGGGATGAAGGTCAACCAGCCGCGAAACCCGCGCTATCCCTGCTACGTAGTGATACTTGCGGGCAGAGAGCTCACCGAGAATCGAACCGCTGGAGAAAGAGGAGTGTCGGAGTACAGCTGGCTTTTCTGGTTACCGGTAATCTTCCTGTTCGCGGAGAGCTGGGCACGCGCCTGGGCCGAGTACTGCAGACCGCACCGGCCCACGCCGCCACAGGAGCCCACGCCGCCGGACGGTGTCTAGCCTTTAACCTCGTTTTTGGCGGCGGCCGCTGCGCGGCCGTGCTCCTCTTCGGGCAACAGCTCCGACATCTGCTCAGTCCGACGCCGCCACCGTGTTCCGCAGCACCCCGACACCTTCGACCTCGACCTCGACTACGTCGCCGGCCCTCATCGCCTCGGTGGTGCCCGGCGTACCGGTGAAGATGAGGTCGCCGGGCAACAGCGTGACGTAACGACTGATGAAGGCGACGATCGTCTCGACGTCGAAGATCAAGTCACTCGTGCGTTCCGACTGACGCAGC
>JASFTY010000298.1:0-5307 GCA_050050535.1 Gemmatimonadales bacterium
GAGATCGTCTCGTCGAACAACGCCCCCATCTTCACCCGCATCGCCTCGTCGCCGATCTCGACGAACGACTCACCCAAGTTGCGCCCCAACCACACCAGGCCGCTGGCCACCGCCAGCGGCAAGGCCACGGCACCCAGCGCGCGCCTGGCCAGCGCCACACCGACCCCCACCGCGCCGGCCGCTAGGCCGCCGCCGGTGAGCAAAGCCTCCAGGTTCTCTTTTCCCGCCAGCTCGTACCTCATCGCTATTCCCTTTCGGCCGGGACCGCCTTCGCTCTCCACTATTATACACTACACGGCGGTCCCGGGAATCATCGCGCCGATCGGTCCTGTCCTGAAACACGCGGCAAGGGAGGCTCGTATCGGTGAGCGAGCCCCAGCGATGTAGTTCATGCCAACGGTGTCAGGATGATGACGCACTCAGCCTTGATGCGCAGGTTGGCCGGCGCTTGTCTGCCAGCCCTCTTCTCGGCCTGCGGTTCGGGCCCCACCGAACCGCAGGCGCCCGTCGAGATCGTGCCCATGGAGGGGCTGGACGGCTTCGAGGCGCAGCTCGACAGCCTGCGGGTCGAGCTCAAGATACCCGGGCTCTCGGCTGCCATCGCCAAGGACGGCACGATCGTCTGGTCGATGGGCTTCGGCTTCGCCGACGCCGAGGAAGAGACACCGGCCGTGCCCACGACACCCTTCCATCTGGCGTCGCTCACCAAGCCCTTCGCCGCGACCATCGTCATGCAGCTGGTGGAGGACGGGTCCGTCGACCTCGACGATCCGGTCAGCGAGTACGGCATCGACGTCGAGGCGGACGGCGTCATTCGCGTCAGGCACCTCCTTACCCACACCTCCGAGGGCGTGCCCGGCTCACACTACAGCTACAACGGTGGCCGCTTCGCCGAGCTCGACCGGGTCATCTACGGTGCCACGGGCCGCAGCTTCGGGGAGCTGCTGGTCGAACGGATCCTCCAGCCGCTCCAGCTCGGACATACGGCGCCGAACCCGAGGCACAGCGCCTTCTACCTCACTGACTTGGATCGCGGTGCGTTCATCGCCGAGATGGCGGCGGGATACGAGCTGCGCGGCTCCGAAGTCTACCCGATGGAACAGCCTACCTACTTCGGTGCCGCCGCCGGGCTCGTCGCCTCGGCAGAAGACGTGGCCACGTTCTCACTCGCCATCGACGAAGGCCTCTTCCTCGAGCCCGGGACCTGGGACTCGGTGTTCACACCCGCGCTCTCCAACACCGGTGAGACGCTGCCTTACGGGTTCGGCTGGTTCATCCAGTACTACGAGGGCGCCAAGCTCGAGTGGCACTACGGCTACTGGGACAGCAACTCATCGCTGATCGTCAGGGCACCGGCGGAGGGAATGACGTTCGTGGTCCTGGCCAACACGAACATGCTCAGTCGGCCCTACGGTCTGGGCCTCGACAACGACGTCATGCGATCCGACGTGGCGCGCCTGTTCGTCGAGCCCTTCGTGATCGGTGACGAGCCGCTGCCGGGCGGCGGGTAGCGCGTGCCACCGGGCAGCAAGATGCTAGTTGGGTCGAGGATTCAGCGGGGGCCTGACTGGCAGATTCGCTGGCCCAACAGGGTCAGCTTTGAGAGCACTCCACTTCGGTTCTAGAGACGGGTCGGTGTCCAGCAGAAGACGCGGGGAGTGTTGTTCGGTCAGACCTCCAGGGCCGCTTCCCTCTCTCGGGCCTTCTCCAGCAGCTTCTCAAAGCGCGGCGTCCCGCGGAGGGGGGCGATGAGCCGGTCGTACTCACCGATGAAGCGGTGATTGGTGAACCACTTCTCGACGCCTCGCTCCATCCACTCGAAGGCTTCCTCTGTCTTCCCGAGCCAGGCGAAACAGTTCCCGACGAGGTAACTGGTCAGTCCGACTCTGCCCGCCACGGCGGCAAGCGTCGCGGACCGAGAGACCTCCTCAGCTTTGTCCCGATCGCCCGCCAGGATATGAATCAGGAGCTGACTGAGTTCGGAGTAGAAGGGCGATCCACTATCGACGGCCTTCTGGAACCAGGCGCGGGCTTCGTCTTCCAGTCCGGCCTGGAGCGCGGCGTACGCCGCTTCAAAAGCCGGCCAGGCGTCTCCCGGCGCGAATCGGTCCGCCAACTCGCCCAGCCGCCTGAACCCGGCAGCGGCGTTCCCGGCATAGACATCGGCGTGGGGCGCGGCGTGGGTCGTGAGCCACGACAGAGGATCCAGGGACGCAGCCTCCTCAGCATACCGGCGGGCCGGCTCAATCCGGCCGGCATAAGCCAGGTAGATGCTCAATGCGGCTAGAGTGTGGCTATCGCGCTCGATGTCCAGGGCCTTCTTCCCCCAGCGGACGAATCCTTGCAGGTCTGCCTCCCTCAGATGGACCACGGCCATGGCAAAGAGGGACCACGCGAGATCTGGATCCAACTCGATCGCCCTTGTAGCATGCTGTCTCGCGAGGCTCAACGTCTCGTCGGCATCCTCTACCTGCACTCCTCCGAACCGAACCGCGTGGATCCAACTGAGGGTCGCGTGCAGAAGCGCGTTGGGTCCGGCGACAGAGAGAGCCTGTTCAACCAGCTCCCGCGCGCGATCGACTCCCCCGACGCTCAGCGTGAGCGCGTGCTGCCTGGCACGCAGCCATATGTCGTGGGCCTGGACGTCCGTGAGGGGCCGGTCGGCCAAGCGGCGGTCTTCCTCTGGGGACAGGGTCACCTTCAAGGCATCCACGATGCGGCGCGAGAGCCGCTCCTGCAGGTCGAACACGTCTTCCATGGTCCCCGAGTACTTCTCCGCCCAGAGATGAGCATCCGAGCTTCCGTCGATGAGCTGCGCCGTGATCCGGAGGCTGTCTCCCTCGCGCCGGACACTCCCTTCCAGGGCGAAGCGGACGTCGAGCTCTCGAGCGATCGCGGGCACGGTCTTTGTGGTCCCCTTGAAGGCCATGGCCGAGGTGCGCGAGATCACCTTCAGCGCACTCACCTTCGAGAGATCGGTGATGATCTCCTCCGTGAGCCCATCCGCGAAGAAGGCGTTGGCCGGGTCGGGACTGAGGTTCTCGAACGGGAGGACCACGATGGATTTGCCTTCTTTCACCTCGGCGAGTCCGGTGGGCTCGGCGGCCGTGGTAGGCTGGGCGGTAACCGCCGATGGTCGCTGATCCTCCGCCAGCGCCTTCCCTGGCCCCGGCTCCTCAGGCCTCACCTCGTAGGCCCAGGCCAGGACGAGGGCGATGGGGAAGCCGAGCAGCAACAGCACCAGGACCAGGCGGGGCGTCCAATCGGGGAGTAGCAGGACATCGTAGAGCTCGGCGGCGCCCAGCGAGACTGCGATCCCGACCCCCGCGTAGATGCCCGCCACGCGGTAGACCTTCCGCCGCCTCAGCTCGTCAAGGAAGACAGAGAGCTTAGACCCCACTCCGATGGCTCCGGTGAGGTGAGACTGCCCGCTCCAGCCCAGTCAGCCACCGACAAGCAAGATGTGTCCGCGGCTGCGAAGCGGGCAAGGTGCCAGATGCCTGAGAACCGCGACGATCAGCGCACCTCCGCAGTCAACCCGATCTCGGTCAGGAACATGCTGCCGCCCGCGTCGCGGCCGCGCCGCCGGTCGCAGCGGGTGAGTACCAACCGGTCCTTCGCCCGGGTCATCCCCACGTATAACAGCCGGCGAGCTTCCTCGGTCTCGTCTTTGCGGTTCTGCACCGCGGCGTAGTAGCCGGGCAGCTGATAGTCCTCGACCCCCACGATGTAGACTCGGGAGAACTCCAGCCCCTTGGTGGAGTGCAGAGTGAGTAGGTTCACCCGGTGGGGGTCCGCTTCCACGCCTTCCGATGTGGAGAGCGCCACGTACTCCAGCAGCCGCTGGACGCTCTCCTCCAGCGTGTCCGCCTGGCTGACCTCGATCAGCGATGTCAACCGCGCCACCGCCGTCGGGTAACGCTCGGCCGGGCTGCGTTCGGCCCGGATCCGCTCCATCGCCTTGCGGCCGCCCAGTCGTCTGATCACCTCCTCCAGCTCCGGTGCCTCCAGGCCCGCCGCCTCGCGTTCGGTCGCGTAGAACTCGAGGCAATCCGAGAACCGGCCCAGCGAGTATGGCGCCGCCAGCTTCAGCAGCAGCCGCTCTTCGTCGCCCAGCTGCCGCTTCGGCTCCAGCGCCAGACCCAGGCCCAGATGGTCGAGCAGGTTGACCAGCGCCGCCTTACGCGCCCGCAGCCGCTTCTGCTCGTTCAGGCCGCGGAAGACTTGAGCCAGGGCCTCGGCATCGTCGAGCGCGTGGTGGGCTCGGCCGATCCTGACCCCGAACCGCTCGGCCAGGTCGGCCAGCCGCGCGCTCTCACGGAACAGCGATCGCGCCAACGGTAGGCTGTCGAAGAAGACGAGGTCGCTCGTGTCGGCGAACTCGTCGACCGCGCGGCGCAACACCGGCACATCGAAGCGGTGACCGTTATGCGCGACCAGCACACCGCCCTCGGCGAAGGCGAGGAAACGGGGCCATACCTCCGCCAGCGTCGGAGCTTCGCGCAGGTCCGCCGCGCCGTAGCCGTGCACCTCCGTCGCGCCGGCGGAGATATCTCCCGCGCAGCGGATCAGCGAGTGGAACGTGTCGACGATCTCTCCGTCACGGACCTTCGCAGCACCAAGCTCGATGATCTCGCAGGTCGCCGGATTGAGGTCGGTGGTCTCGAGGTCGAAGGCAACGAAGTCGCGCAGCACATCGCCGAAGCCGCGGCTGTGGATGAGCTGCAGCGCTTTGAACAGCGTCATTACCAGCGGGGGTGCGCCGGGGCCGGCTTGGGTCAAGACCAGGTCGTGCGGGCGCGGTTCCACCTCGTCGCTCGAGTACTCCACGGCCGTGGGAAACCGGACCGAGTGTAGCATACCGCGCAGCGCGATCTCTCGGCCGCCGTCCGGCTCGATGTAGACGCGGCCACCCGTGGCTACGAGCGTCGTGAGCTGCTCCGCCAGCCCGCGGGCGCCGGGAAACTCGTTGGGGTCGCTGATCTCGTCGTAGTGCTCCTCGAGACGGTTCTCGTACGGCTTGACCCGCTGCGAGAGCAGCTCCTCGACCAGGCCGCCCAGGCTGTCGTGCGACTCGTGCAGCGCGCGCAGGTTCTCCACGTGATAGACGAACCGCCACGCCTTCCTCGTGTCGGGATGGTCGGGCGCGTGAGTGCGGGCGTAGAGACGCAGCGCCGCCAGGAAGTCGATGCCACGCGCCGACGACAGCGTGCGCACCTCGGCCAGCATGTTCTCGGGTAGCAATCGCTCGGCGAACGCCTCTGTGGCCACCGGATCGTCAGGCGCGCTGACAACGCGCAGCGAGGC
>JASFTY010000299.1:0-5304 GCA_050050535.1 Gemmatimonadales bacterium
GCTCCTTCGATCCCAGCCATCGCGAAGGCGAGTCCCGCCAATCCGCCCTGGACAATACCGATGACCAGCGTCCCCTTGATCGTCGCGCGAGCGACCGACGTGAACCTCTCGACCATGCGGTTCTCGTCCTCTGGTGCGAGCGGCATGTAGTAGAGGATCTTGTCGAGTACGGAGCGACCGTCGATCAAGAAGAAGAACATCGCGTAGAGCATGATGAAGAGCTGGAAAAAGAAGGCGGCGGTGCCCCGTGTGGTTGCGGCCAGCGTGTTGACCAGGAAGCTGCCGATCCGGCCTGCGAACTCACCGACCTTTTGAATGATCTGATCTCGGTAGGGATCGAGTCTGTCCATGAAGGGCAGACGCTCGAGCAGGCGGTCCACCTCGGTGGGCTCGGCAACCAGCCGCTCGATCGTCGGCCGTATCGTTTGGCTCACCTCGACGGCCTCCTTCGCCACGAGCCCCAAGAAGCCGGTGAGCGGGATGATGATCGCCAGCAGGACCACCAGCAGGGTGACGCCGGACGCCGGCCCTCTCCGACCCCTGAAACAGCGCAACAGGGCTCTGTACAGCGGCTGGCTGAGGCCCGCAGCGATCGCGGCGAGCAAGACGGCCACGATGAAAGCGCGGACCATCAGGTAGAACACGATCGAGATCCCGATGGCCAGGAGCAGCAGGAAGGTCTTCCGGAACTTCTCCGGCTCGAAGGATTGGGTCATGTCGTGCGCTCCGTCCTGGCGTGCGGCGCCGCCGCCCGTCGTTAGTCGGTGTTGGAGTCGATCGAGGCGACCTGGTGGGTCACGCCGACAGGATCGGGAAATGGACTGCGGGCGTCAACCGGCTCAGTCCGCCGCGGCGGACCGAGCCCGCTCTCTCAGCAACACCTGCAGAGCCGAGACGAGACCCGCGGCGCTCCAGGCGAGCAACGCGGGGAAGATCAAGGCGAGTAGGACGACGACGGGCCCGGGCAGCCCGAAGATCCCGCCCAGCAAATGGGCGAGCTCGAATAGCGGTCCGCGTGTCGCGTTCACCGCCAGCAGGATCGCCCAGGCGATGGCCGCAGCCAGCGCCGCACTTCGCCAGGGCTTCCGGGTCTGAACGGTCACGCCACCCCAGACGCCGGCCACCATCGGCACCGTCCACCAGGCGAGGAAGGCGGTACCCAGCACGAACGCGACGAGCAAGACGGTCCATGCGATGTATCGGTTCATGGCTCAGCGCTCCGGCACGAGCTCGAGGATGGAGGTGGTCTGCGCCCGATCGAGATCGGACTCGGCCCGCGGGTACGGGACGCGATCGAGCTCGCCCGCCACCCATTTGTCAAGTCGGTCGCGGTAGTAGGGGCTCAGCGGATGGCCCGACTGGCCGCCCGGGTAGATGCTCCGGGCCGAGATCTCCGGCCCCAGCTCCACCACCATTCGCCAGCTGGCGCCGTGGGTGCCGGAACCCGACGACGGGTTCAGAGTGCCGGGGCCGCCCTGGATCGGGAGCTCGAGCGCCGACAGGGCCGGCAGCTCGAGGGGGTGATGGATGTTGGCGTGTCGAACGTTCTCCCAGCGCCAAGCGGGACCGTCCACATCGCCCAGCTCACGCTTGGCGTGGACGAGCGCTGCGGCCAGACTGGCGACGAGGATCGCGTCCCGATCCTCGACGACGTCCTCGGTCCGGCGGTCATCCCACCAGACGCTCTGCGGGTCGTGCATCAGACTGGCGAGAACGGTGGACGACGGTGTGTAGACGCGCCGCGCCGATCGACCCTCGGCCGCGGGCCGCAGCAACTCATCCCAGGTGCGATCCGTCAGCTCGGCCATGGCGTATTCGAATAGGACGGTGCGCCGGTTCTCCTTCGTGTAACGACGATCCCACTCGGCCGTTAGCTCCATCGCCTCGACCGCATCTGGATCGGCCCCGCCGACAGCGGACTGACTGCGCACCGCATCGACGAAGAACGGCAGGAAGAAATCGGCTCGCGCGTTGCCAGGATCGGTCTGGTAGCGACGCATCGCATCGGGCGTCACCGCCGAATCGGAGCTCAACAGCGCGTTGATCCGAATCGCACGCCACGGATCCGGCCAGTCGGCGCCCATGTAGGTGGGGTCGACCTTGGGGTCGATGGGCTGCTGGTTCGCCGACGCCAGGTATCCCTGCTGAGGATCGACGGCAGCGGGATAGCGCTCCAGCGGCCAGAAGCCCAGCCAATCCTCGGCGCTGGACCTGCCATTCCGGATCTCGAGGCCGTTGCCATCGGGGTGGGTCGGGTAGGTACCGGTGGAACGGATCGCGATCGTGCCCTGGCGATCGCCGACGATCATGTTCTGAGCCGGTGCCCTCCACGCCTCCATGGCAGTCAGCCAGTCCTCGACGGTTTCTGCCCGGGCGGCGTGCCAGAGACCGATTCGGTCGCCGACTTCTTCTAGCACCGTCCAGCGCATCGAGAGCGCTTCTTCTTCGTAGGCGATCAGCGGCCCACGGTGGGTAGAATAGAGTGTATCTGTCGCGAGAAGCTCGTCGTCATGCCCGCGGTACTGCTCGACCCGCACGTCCAGCGGCCGCCATTCGCCGTCGACGAGATAGCGGCTGGGTGGTTCAGAATCGTCCAGCTCCTCCTCGTAGTAGTCGATGACGTCAGCGCCCGTGTTGGTGAAGCTCCAAGCGAGATCGCGGTTGAAGCCGATCATGACGAACGGCGCGCTCGGGATCGTCACGCCATAGACGTCCAGTTCGCCGGGCACGACGAGGTGAGCCTCGTACCAGATCGCCGGGAGCGTCAGCGAGAGGTGCGGGTCGCCGGCCAGCAGCGCGTGCCCGGCAGCCGTTCTCTCGGGGGTCACCGCCCAATTATTGGAGCCGAGCACGGGCTCCGGCCGCGAAGCACGATCGTCGAGGAGCGGGCCGAGAGCGGTCCCCAGCTCATCCACACGTTCGAGAGCCAGCAGATCCGGCTCGCCGGGCGGCGGGATGGGCAGGAAGTCGAATCGCGGCTCGGTCGAGCCGTTGGGCTGAACGGGCTGCTGGATGGGACTGTTCACCGGGGAAAGCGCAGCCGCCGCTTCCTCACCCACCAGAGCCCGGAGCCGCAGCCGCCGCAGGTCGGTGGTCACGCCGTAGGTCAGATCATACCCCATCAGCTTCAGCAGATAGAGCGAGTAGACCGGCCTCCACGGCGAGGGCTCGGCGCCCAGCAGGTGGTACTCCAGGGGGATATCACTTGGGCCCAGTCCGTCGATCCAGGCGTTCACACCCTGGGCGTAGGCGGTAATCTCCCCCGCCTCCGGCGAGTCGGGGTCAAAGGCGGCGAAATCGCGCTCCGCGCTCCAGGCCAACCCGAGCCGACGCACGTAGCGGTCGAACCCGAGCGCCGCCGCGCCGGCGAGCTCGGCCATGCGCCCGGCCGCCGTGCGCCAGCGCATCTCCAGCTGGAAGAGGCGGTCGCGAGCCACGACGTATCCCAACGCCCGAGCCGCATCCTCGGAAGTCGACGCGAAGATGTGCGGCACCCCGCGGTCGTCGAACGCCACCCGCACCGGCGCCGTGAGGCCCGGCAGCACCAGAGTCTCTCGATCCGCCGGCTCGGTCCCGCCGGCCGCCGCCCAGACCCCGTGCAGAGGATCGAGGAAGGCACCCAGGGGGGGCAGCGGGCCCGTCCGCCGCGCCCCGAGATGAAGGACTATGGTGAGAACCGCAGCGGATACTACAACCCGCGTCAGAGCTAATCGCTGCACCGATACCACTCCTCTTCCCAGATCAAGTGCCGCGGTCTCGTCGAGGACCACGCGTGGTCCTCGATGAGAAGACGGGATTCTACGGCCACCCGGCCTCCTCGGCCAGCCGGAGCTCAGTCCACTCCGACGCGGTCACTCCGCCGCTCCAGCAGCAACACGTCCTGCCAGCGCGTGCCGAGCTTGCCCAAGCGCTCGCGCCGCCCAACGATCCTGAAGCCATACTTCTCGTGGAGCGCGATGCTCACCTCGTTCTCGGGGAAGACCCCGGCCTGCAGGGTCCAGATTCCCCGCTCCTCGGACTCGGCGACGAGATGCTGCATCAGCATGGAACCGACACCGATGCCGCGTGCGTCGGCGCCGATGTAGATGCTCACCTCTGCCACGCCGCCGTAGACGCAGCGATCCGACACCGGCGAAACCGCGGCCCATCCGACTACGCGGCCCTCGTGTACCGCGACTATCCGACAGCACTCGAGGTGTTTTCCCGACCAATCTTCCCAGTCGGACGCGGGCTCGGTCTCGAACGTCGCCATCCCCGTGTCGATGCCCTCGGCGTGGATTCGGCGTACGTCGTCCCAGTGCTCGCCCGTCATCGGAACGATTTCGGTCATCTATGGCTCGGGCTGTAGGGTGTCGGGCATCGGAGCATTGAGACATGAATATCCAATCGTCACCGGTGTGCGCCAGGGCGCCGCGCTCCGGGGCGACGAAGGAGATGGACGAGCCGCGCGGTCAGCGGCCGATCGCCGGTAGCCAGACGAGCAGCACGAAGTCTCGCAAGAGTGCGCGGCCCGCGCCGCGATCGAGGAGTAGGTGAAGTCGTTGCGCTTGTTGTCGGCGCATTCAGTGCCAGTTGACGAGCGGAAGCCAGCGCCGACCCGGAGGATTGTTGCCCGCGTAGTTCAGCAGACCGATCTGGACCCCGTGCAGGCTGTCTGTGCGGTTGTATATGCCGATGGTCAGCCCGTCCTGGTGCCTGATGTCGTTGTAGACTGCGACCGACATCCCACTGAGACGCCAGCTCCTGTTGTAGGCGCCGGCGATGGCCAGCCCTTTGATGTGATCAGCCTCGACCTTCCAGAAGCCACCCACCGTCAAGCCCTCGACCGCGTCCCCGACATCGACTGCACCGAGGCTGACCGTGAGCCCCGAGACTTTCCTATCGCTCACGACCGCCAGGCCGCCGACGGTCAGGCCCCGCACATCATGTTGCGCCACCGCCGCCAGCCCGCTCACCGTCAGACCCAGGATCGGACCCTGCGCCACCGTGGCCAGGCCAGCCACGTTGATTCCGCTCAGCCCCTCCTGCGACACCGCGGCCAACCCGCCGAAGTTGAGCCCGAGCATCGCGCCCTGCGCCACCACCGCGAGCCCGCCGACGTTGAGCCCCCTCATGCCCGCCTGAGACACGTTGGCCAAGCCGCCGACGTTGATGCCCCACATCGACCCCTGCGACACATTGGCCAGAAGCGACCCGTTGATCCCCCTCAGACCCGCCTGAGAGACCACCGCCAAACCACCCAGGTTCAACCCCCTCATCGAGCCCTGACCGACGAGCGCCAGGCCACCGACGTTGATCCCTTCC
>JASFTY010000300.1:0-5294 GCA_050050535.1 Gemmatimonadales bacterium
CGAGGTGCTCCGGGAGCTGGGGTTCGACCCGCACGAGCTGGACGACGAGCTGTTCGGGCTCTACACGGGGACGCCGCTGTCGGACCGCGGGGTGGAGTACTCGGGGGTGCCGGACAAGATAGACATATACATGGGGCCGATTCTGCGGGCCTGTGAGAGTCGCCGCGAAGTGGTGCGGGAGGTCAAGGAGACGGTGATCCACGAGCTGGGGCATCACTTCGGGCTGGAAGACGAGGAGATGCCGTATTGAGAGGCCGAGTACGAGTAGGAGTAGGAGTAGGAGTAGGAGACGAGTGCGAGAACGAGCACGAGAGGTGCGGGCAACCGGTCTGATCGACCACGTGAAGGTGAATACTCGAATTCGGAACGGCTCTATGTAGCTGCTCATTCCCGCCGGGAGTCGATCCGGATTCCAGGTACGCGTCGCGACCGCATGCCTGGCAAGCACCCCAGGACCTGAACATCGATCCAGGACCGGCGGGTCGCGACCACGAAAAACGCGAGGCCGACCCGGGAGCCGGCCTCGCGCCCCGCGCCCCAGCGACAAGTCGCTTCAGGTCACCACGATCGAGTTCTGCTCGCCGTACGGGTTGGGCACGTAGCGGTCGGCCTCGGGCTCGTTGACCCAGCGGTGCCCGTCCGCCAGGTAGCGGAACTGGTACTCGCGGCCGGGCCCCAGCTCTACCGATGTCCGCCAGCTCCCGTCCTTCTGGCGCTTGAACGCGCGCGACGGCTCCCAGTCGGTGAAGTCGCCGGCGAGCTGCAGGCTCTCGCTGGCGAAGTCGGGCGGGAGCGTGAAGGTGACCGTGACCTTGTTCTTCTGCTTCGACTTCCGCTTCTTGAGCATCGCACACCTCCCCGAGGACGAGAACGACAGCCGGGACGATCAGCACGGACCACCTGCCTGCACAATCGTGGCGTTGTGAGGAAAACGCAAGTTCCTAATGGGCGTGACGGGCCATTCCGGGATCGAGTCCGCTCCCGACTGGCTGAAATGCCCCGTAATGGGTAGACGCCCTACCCATTGCACCGCGATAGTGCAACGACTTGCCGTGGCCCCTCTTCAGCCGCAACGCCGGCCGCGATATCTTCGACGCACGCGAGCTACTGCGTCGGGGCGGTATCGATCGCTCACACCTGAGGATCGGCTTCGTCCTCTACGGCGCGATCAGCCGGCGGGATAGGCCACGGCATCTCGGAGGAATCCGTAGAATGAGCATCTCGAATCTGAATCGGACTCGCGCCGCGGCGCTGTTTCTCGCGGCTACGGCCGCCTGCGCCGAGTACGACGAACCGGTCGCGCAGCAGAGCGGCACGACCGCGGAGTTCCGGGGGCTGAGCGCGGC
This sequence comes from Gemmatimonadales bacterium, assembly GCA_050050535.1. Classification (GTDB taxonomy): domain Bacteria; phylum Gemmatimonadota; class Gemmatimonadetes; order Palauibacterales; family KS3-K002. Next base: position 1,347 of record JASFTY010000300.1, read on the forward strand.
GAGCGCCGAGGTCGTCTGGGCCGCCGGGCGGGGCGGCGTGTTCGCGCGCAGCGTGGACGGCGGCGCGACGTGGGCCGTGGACACCGTGGACGGTGCGTCCAGGCTGTTCTTCATCGATGTCCAGGCCCTGGACGCGAGCACCGCCTACCTGTTGGGCACCGACTTCGAGGGCGGTGCGGCGCGGATCTACAAGACGACGGACGGCGGTACGAGCTGGACGCTCCAGTACAGCGACACGGCGCCGGGCGTCTTCTTCGACGGTATGGCGTTCTGGGACGCCGAGCACGGGGTGGCGTTCAGCGACCCGGTGGACGGCGGCCTGCTGATCATCAGGACCGACGACGGCCAGACATGGAGCCGGGTGCCGCCGGAGAGCGTGCCGCCGATCATCCCCGGCGAGGCGGGCTTCGCCGCCAGCGGCACGGCGGTCGCCGCCTACGGGCGCGACCACGTCTGGATCGGTACGGGCGGCGGCGCGGTGGCCCGGGTCTACCGCTCCAGCGACCGCGGCCGCAGCTGGCAGGTCGCCGAGACGCCGCTCCCCGGTGGCCGCACCGCCGGCATCTTCGGGCTCGCCTTCCGCGACTCGCTGAACGGGGTCGCGGTGGGCGGCGACTACACCCGGCGCAGCGAGCCGGGCGCCAACGTGATCCGCACCGCCGACGGCGGCCGCACCTGGACCGCCGCCGCATCGGCGCTGCCGGCCGGCGTGCGCTACGGCGCGGCCTACGTCCCGGGCACCAGGGGCCCGCTGCTGGTGGCCACGGGTCCCTCGGGCTGGGGGCTCTCCCGTGACGACGGCGCGACGTGGACCGTCGTGGATACCGTGGGGTACAATACCGTCGCCGCCGCCCCGTCGGGCGGCGCGCTCTGGGTCGCGGGCGTGGAGGGCCGGATCGCTCGACTCTCCAAGTAGTTCCGCCCGTTGACTTTGCGGGCGACCGCCCCGTCCTCGTGGCGCCCCCAAGACCACCCCCCGCCATACGTCCGACACACGATCCCACGCCCGCCGGGCGTCTCGCACGCCATCCGGTCACCGGGCGATCACCCGTGGAGAGCGGATCATGGAGGACAGCCACCCGAAGTCCGCCGAGGACACGCTGGACAGGATCAGGACGTTCGTCCTCAAGCAGATGCGGGACGGCGTCGATCGGGAGACCGTCAAGCTGAAGCTGATGGAGCGCGGCACCCGCGAGGAGATCGCCAACGAGCTGGTCGAGCAGGCCTTCGCCGAATCGGCGCAGCTCGCCGCGGACATGCCGCCGGTCACCCCCGGCTCGCTGTTGCCGGCGATCGTCGGCGGCGGCCTGGCGGCGGCGGCCGGCGGTCTGATCTGGGGCCTGATCGCGGTGACGACCGGCTACGAGATCGGCTGGATCGCGTGGTGCGTCGGGATGCTGGCGGGAACGGGCGTGGTGATGTTCGCCGGCGGCCGCAAGGGGCTGCCGCTGCAGCTGGTCGCCGTGTTCGCGGCGGCGCTGGGGATTTTGGTCGGCAAGTACTTCACCTTCTACTCGGCGCTCAAAGAGTACGCGGCAGCGGAGCTCGGGGCCGAGGTGGTGAGCGGGATGTCGATGTTGTCGCCCGGCGTGATCCAGATCTTCGGGCAGAGCCTGGGTGCCATGGTGAGCGGCTACGACGCGCTCTGGCTGGTTCTCGCCGTCGGTACCGCCTGGGGGATCCCGAGGGCGGTGGGACCGAAGACGGTGGACGATGGGCGGTGAGCGGTAGTTCCCGATCACCAATCGCCGATCACGGATCAGTGTTCAATGCAATGTACGAAGGAGAACGGACGATGAAGCGAACCAGGATTGGCAGTGTCTGGCTGGACGACGATCCCGCCGGCGGGTTCAGCGTGGAGCACGCGCGGCGGACGGCATTGATGGCGATCGAGGAGGTGCTCGGCGGCACTCAACGGGCGTCACCCACTACCGCGACGATTGCCGGGCTGCCGGCGTCGTTGCCGACGGCGCCGCCCGGCGCACCGGCGCCGAGTCGAAGCGGCGACTCAGCGCGGGTGAGACGCCGCCGGCGCCGGACGCGGCGCGCGCGGCGGCGGCCGCTGCTCGTCGCGCTGACGCTGGGGCTGGCGCTCTGCATTGGGGCGCTGTTCGGCTCGGGCGCCTTCAACGCCACCGACCGGTACAACGCCGAGCTCGTCGCCGCCCAACAGGTCGGAGCCGAGCTGTACGAGGTGCCGGAGGTGCACGGTCACCCGGGCGCCGCGCCGACGCGCGAGCGGTCCGGCTCGATCCGTGAGTTCCTGGGCATGGCGAGCGTCTTCTAGCGAGTCACACGTCTGAGGTGCAGCCGGAGGCTAACAGTCAGGGCGTAGTTCCGTTCTCCTTCCTACGCCGCCCCTTCGGCTGCACCGCCAAGTCGGCCGCGCTCAGGGCTGTCTGAAGAGGAAACCGAGGTAGCCTTCCAGCCAGAAGTAGTCCGACTCCTCACCGCCACGCAGGACCATGTGGAAGCTGACGCCCGTGTTCACGGTGAGGTGCTCTGACACCGGGTACTCGAGGCCGGTCCCCACCTGCAGGCCGCCGTCCCAGCGGCGGGCCGAGGTCTCGCGCTCCTTCGACACGTAGGCGCCCAGCCCCAACAAGGCGAACGGATAGTAGGGACCCCACTGGCCGAGCGCCTTGGCGAAGGCCTGCATCAGGATGATGCCCTCGTTGTCCATCGTGCCGGGCCGCTCGGCGTCGAAGGAGTGGTAGCTGAGCTGGCCGCCCACCCGGACCAGCGCCGAGATCGGGTACTCGCCGCGGCCGCCGGCGACGATCCCGGGGTCGTAGTAGACGTTCATATTCCCGACCGGCCAGGCGGCGCCTACGAACACGTTGACGTAGAAGTCCCGTGGGCCGGGCTCCGCGCCCTGAGGGCCGGCCGCGCCCTCCTGCGCCCGGGCGGGAGACGCGGCGAGCAGCAGCAGCAGCGGCAGCGGCAGCAGCGGTGCCAGCGCGAGCCGTACGATCATTCCGTCCCGCTCCCCTCGTCGTCGCCGGCCCCGGTGAGCCGGCTCACGTAGGCGGTGAGCAGGCGGGAGCGCAGGTCGCCGACGCTGCGGTCGCGGCTGCGGAGTAGCGCGGCGTACAAGTGCTCGGCCTCCTCGAGCTGGCCGGTGCGGATCAGCGCGATCGTGCCGCCGTCCTGCAGTTCGTCGGCCATGATGTAGCCCTGCCGGTAGGCCTCCGCCTCGAGCAGGCGCTGCGCGGCGGCGGCCGCCTCCTCGAAGTCCCAACTGGCGAGGCCGTGTCTGAAGGTGACGACGTCGCGGACGACCGCGGGCCCGGCGTGCCGGTCGATGAAGGCGAGGGCCGAGCGGAAGAACTCTTCGGCGGCGAAGCCCGCGGTCCCCGCGTGCAGGTCGCGGTCGACGTCGCGGAGCTCCCTCAGCCAGGTCATCCAATCGGCGGGCTCGGTGCCGACCTCGAGCAGCGCCTGCCAAGCCGCCCAGCGCTGGCGCGCCTCACCGACGGCGGTGGGCATCCGCGCGCTGTCGGCCGCCTCGAACCCGGGGTTGCCGTTCAGCGCCGAGGCGACGGCGAGGGCGCGCATGCGGGGCAACGCCGGGATCGGCGGCGGCCCCTGCATCCGGGGCGCGGCGCGTCGGTCGAAGAAGGGTGCGGTGAACTCGAACGGCTGGATCGGCAGGTAGAGGAACCCGGCGGCCGCCCGGTCGAGGAAGCGGGCGCGCTCGGCCAACAGGTCGAGCACGGGATAGAAGTCGGAGTTCGGTTGCGCCCAGTAGTCGAGCAGCGGTGCGAGTGCGGCGCGGTACGTGAGCCGGGTGCTCTCCAGGGCGTCGGGCGTCAGCAGGTCGGTGTGACAGAGGTCGGCGGCGATCTCGGGCAGCTGGAAGACGGACCAGTCGGGCGCCGGCAGCCGGTCGCCGACGGTGGCGACGACGAGCATGTCGGCCGCCTGGGTCAGGAAGATCTCGTAGTC
>JASFTY010000301.1:0-5288 GCA_050050535.1 Gemmatimonadales bacterium
CCCGTCGGCACTGTTCTCGGTGATCGCTTTCTATCGCCAGATGTTCGAGGACGCCGCACAGCAGGGGGCGCACTTGCAGGCGTTCAACCGTGACCCCTCCAGCGTGGCGCCCCCGGCCTGGGACGCCGACATGGAGGTCGTCAGGCAGATAATGGGCGGCGAGCTGCCGGTCTTCTTTGAGGTTGACCTCGGCCGCGACATTCACCGTGTCCTCCAGCTCGCCCGGGAATACGATTTTCGCCCCATCATCGTCGGTGGCGAGGAAGCTTGGAAGGTCGCCGATGAGCTGACAGCGGCCGATGTGCCCGTCCTCGTCTCCCTCGACTTCCCGGAACCGGAGCGTTGGGAGCCGGGGGACGACAACGGGGATGAGGAGGAAGAGCTTGACGCGGCGACGCTCCGCGAGAAACAGCGCATCGAGGACGCCTACGCCAACGCCGGTCGCCTCGCCGAGGCGGGTGTGAGCTTCGCGCTGACCAGCGGCGGCGGTAGAGCGGAGATCCTCGAGGGCGCGCGCAAGGCGATCGAATACGGCCTCTCGGAACAGGATGCGCTGCGCGCGGTCACCGCGACACCGACGTCGCTGTTAGGCATCGAGCACATGGCCCTGCTGCGCGCGCACGGTCCCGCCACCTTCATCGTGACTGATGCGCCGATCTTCGATGAAGAGATGAAGGTTCGCTACGTCTTCGTGGAAGGCGAGTTGGAGAAGGGCAGGGAGGTCAGGGTGGCCGGTGAGGAGCCCGCCGTGGACATGACCGGCACCTGGGACGTCACGATCACTGCCGAAGGACAATCGATCCCCGCCACCATGACCGTCACGCAGGAGGGCGCCTCGTTCGAGGGTACAATGATGACCCCCTTCGGAGAGGCGGAGGTCCAGGACGGGTTGGTTTCCGGCAACGATGTGAGCTTCACGATCGCTCTCTCGGCCGGCGGCGAGACAATGACAATAGAGGCCACGGGAACAGTGGAGGGCGACAGGGGTTCGGGCAGCGGCGAATCGCCGGACGGCTCGTTCACCTGGACGGCGAGGCGGAGCAGCGGTCCCGGAGAGGAGAACTGACCGATGAGAAAGCCGACATTACTGGTACCAGTTATCGCCCTCACAGCCGGCCTGCTGACGTCGCCGGCGATGGCCCAGTGGGACGTACAGATAGAGCGAGGTGCGATCGACGTGCCGCGCGGCACACTGGTCATCCAGAACCTGGACGCGGTGTGGACCGCTGCCGGCGACGTGCTCGAGAACGTCTCGATCGTGATCCGCGACGGGATTATCCGTGAGATCGGCACCGATGTATCGATACCGCGCGATGCCGAGGTGATCGACGGGACCGGGTTGACGGCGATCCCTGGCATCATCGACGACCACTCCCATACCGCACAGGACCGCGCCGTCAACGAGGGCACGACGCCCGTGTCGGCCGAGGTGCGGGTGATCGACGCCCTCGATCCGACGAGCTACGACATCTACCGCGCGCTCTCCGGTGGGGTCACGACGTCACTCATCCTGCACGGCAGCGCCAACCCGATCGGCGGCCAAGCCGCGATCATCAAGATGCGCTGGGGCATGGACGATCCCGAACAGCTGCTGTTCGAGAACGCACCCTTGATGATCAAGTTCGCGCTGGGCGAGAACGTGACCGGCAAGAACTGGAGCCCGGAGGGCCGGGCCCGTTTCCCGCGCTCGCGTGCCGGCGTGGAATCGTTCTACGACCAGGTCTTTACCGCGGCCCTGGAGTACAAACAGGCCTGGGACGACTACAACAGAAACCGCCGAGCCTACCCGGTGCCGCCGCGCCGCGATCTACGTCTCGAGACCCTCGTCGGTGTCCTGGAGGGGCGTATCCTCGTGCGCTGCCACTCGTATCGCAGCGACGAGATCGTGATGCTGATGCGGGTCGCGGAGCGCTACGGTTTCAGAATCGACAACTTCACCCACGTGCTCGAAGGCTACAAGGTGGCCGATGAGCTGGCAGCACACGGCGCGTCGGGCGGCACGTTCTCCGACTGGTGGGCTTACAAGCTGGAGGCCTACGACGCGATCCCGCACAACGCGGCGATCCTGCACGAGCACGGTGTGCTCACCACGGTCAACTCCGACGGCCCGGCGATCCAGCCGTTCATGGTCTACGAGTTCAACAAGCCGGTGAAATACGGGGGCGTGTCACGCGAGGACGCACTGCGCATGTTGACGCTTTACGCCGCCCAATCGCTGCACATCGATGATCGGGTGGGTAGCATCGAGGTCGGCAAGGAGGCCGATATCGTGCTACTGAACGGCGACCCCTTCGACACGTACTCGCGGGTCGAGAAGACGATCATCGATGGCATCGTCTACTTCGACCTCTCGCGTGAGGCGGAGACGAGGGGCGCACCGATTCGCGCGCTGCCCGACGCAGCGCCGGCGCCCGTGATGGCAGCGCCGACCGCGGCGACGAGCGGGTCGAACGGCTCGGAGGCGACCGTGGCGCTGGTCGGGGCCACCGTGCATCCCGTCTCCGGTCCCGAGATCGCCGATGCCGTGGTAATGATCGCTGACGACCGCATCAGCTACGTCGGACCGAGATCACGGGCCGACATTCCCGCCGGGACCGAAGTGATCAACGTCGCCGGAAAACACATCTATCCCGGCATGATCGACCCGCTGACCCAGGTCGGCATGATCGAGGTCGGCCAGGTCGCTGCCAGCCGCGACGACCAGGAAACGGGAAGCTACAACCCGCACGTCAACGCCCTCTGGGGTGTGCACCCGCACAGCGCCGAGATCAACGTGACCCGTGCCAACGGGATCACCGCGGTGCTGAGCGCTCCCGGCAGCGGAGTCATACGGGGCGCCGGTGCCGTGATTCAGCTGAGTGGCGATACGCCGGATCGGATGGCGATCGCCGAGCGCGCCGCTCTGGTGGTCGACTTCCCGTCGCCGTCCGGCAGAGCCTGGGAGGACCCGAAGCTGGAGGGCGAGCGGCTGGAGGAGCTCGTCGATCTGTTCGAGCGCGCGGTGACCTACGCGGCGGCGCCGTCGCATAACGACGACCCGACCGCACCGTTCGATGGCAACGACCGCATGCGCGGGCGCGCCATGCTCGAGGCGATGGTCCCGGCCGTGACCGGCCAGATGCCCGTCTTCTTCGCGGCCAGCCGCGAGCGCGATATCAAGACGCTGTTCATGTTTCTCGACCGGTTCCCCGAAGTGAACGCGGTGCTGGTCGGCGCCGAACAGGCGTTCCGCGTGGCGGACGAGCTCGCGGAGCGCGGGATACCGGTGATCGTCGGCTCAACGCTGAGACGAACCGACGATCCTGTCGAGCCTATCAGCGCCAACTATGCCAACGCCGGCATCCTGCACGCCGCGGGCGTCAAGATCGCTTTCGCGACAGGTGACTACGCCAATGTCCGGAACCTTCCGTACCATGCGGCGAAGGCGGTGGCGTTCGGACTGCCGCCGGAGGTCGGCCTGCGTGCGGTGACGCTGAACACCGCGGAGATCCTCGGTCTCGGCTCGGAGACGGGCAGCATCGAGGTGGGCAAGCGCGCCGACCTGATCGTCACCGACGGCGACCCGCTGCAGATCGTCACCAACGTCGAGCGGGCGTTCATCAACGGCGTCGAGGTCTCACTGGCGGACAACAAGCACACGCGCCTCTACGAGCAGTTCAGGGATAGACACTGAAGTACGATCCGACCTTCGGTCGCCGCATAAACGAGGCGGCCACCCTCCCGGGTGGCCGTTTCGTCTTCCTGCCCGCTGCGTTGCGGCCTCGACTCGGTCGGAACTATCGTCCTGGCCCGATCGGACGAACGCCGCCCGGCGGTCTTCGACCGCCGATCCCCGACGGCGTGCAGTCGTCGATCGGACCCATACGGCCGCCGCCGATGTTGGTTATCACACCGCCGAGGCTGTCGCCCCAGCCGTCAACGGTCACGGTTTCGCCTCTGCGGCCCAGGCGATCGGGTCGCGGCACCCGGAGGGGTGAGAACCCGGACTCCAACAAGTGTACCACGAGCCGCGGCCGCGGCACCACCGGCGCCAGCGGCTCCCTCGAGGTCGCTTCCGACAGCACATCATCGTACTCGCTCAGGTCGAGGACGGCCTCCGACTCGCTCTCGTCCAGCTCGAGGGCGAGCTGCCAGGGCGCGTCCACCGTTCCTGAGCCGTCCTCGGGTGGCTGCTCGGGTGCCGGCAGCGTGACCGCGGTGAGGGTTGTGTTGCCTGGGCCACGTTTCAGGAAGCTCAAGCGTCCGAACCCCAGCAGTGCGACGTGCACCAGAATCGATATGCCGAGGCCGACGGCAAGGACCCGAGCGTAGGCCGTGTTGCGGGCGCGGCTCTCCATCTTCCTCCTCCCAACAAGTGAAGTACTGGCGGCTCAGCCGTAGTCTCCCTTTGGGTAGCGCGCGTCCCTCCACTCATATCTTCGCGACATCCGTTTGCCGGGTCAAGGACCGGCGAATCTGACACCGCCCGGGCACCGATTCCGTAGGGGGCTGTGTGATCGCGTCCCCTCAAGTCCAGTGAACCGACAAGGCTAGCCCGAGATCATGGATACCCTGCTCGCCGACCTGCGCTACGCCGTGCGCCGACTGTCGCAGCGGCCGGGATTCACCGCCATCGCGCTGCTGACCATGGCTCTGGGGATCGGCGCCAACAGCGCGATCTTCAGCATCGTCAACGCCGTCCTGCTGCGGCCGCTGCCGGTCGAGTCTCCCGATCGGCTGGTGGAGATCTACTCTCAGGAAGAAGACGATGACTTTCCGGTCACCCAGGCCTATCCCGACTATCTCGATATCCGGGCGCGAGACGACCTGTTCTCGGGGGTGACCACCTACACGGCGGACTTCTTTAGCGTGAGTGTTGGACCGCGCTCCGAGGTCATGTTCGGCGAGTCTGTGACGGGCAACTACTTCGACGTGCTGGGTGTGCCCGCGGCCATTGGGCGTCTCTTCATCTCCGGGGAAGACGATGCGCTCGGCGCGCCGCCGGTCGTCGTGATCAGTCACGGCCTGTGGAAGCGGCGCTTCGCCTCCGATCCCGGCGTGCTGGGGCAAACGTTGCGGGTGAGGGGCCGGCCGTTCGAGATCGTCGGCGTGACCCCGCCGGAGTTCAAGGGGCTCCTGATGGGCTTTACTGCGGAGCTCTGGATGCCGCTCAACGCGAACGCGTCTTTCGCCGCGGCCGACGAAATGCTCGAGGACCGCGGCTCGCGCTATCTGTTGGTCAAGGGACGCCTGCGACCCGGTGTGACGGCCGAGCAGGCGCAGGCCGGGCTCGACGTGCTGGCCGGCCA
>JASFTY010000302.1:0-5281 GCA_050050535.1 Gemmatimonadales bacterium
CCGCAGATCCAAACGCCGGAGTCGATGGCCATCGTCATCCGCACCGCCGGCAGCTCGCCGCTGGGCCTGGTTCCCGACGTGCGCCAGGCCGTCTGGAGACTCGACCCAGACCTGCCACTCTACGAGGTAGCAACCATGGAGCGGATCATGAGCGACTCACTGGCCTCCCATCGCTCCTGGCTGATGCTCCTCAGCATCTTCGCGGCGGTCGCGCTCCTACTAGCGGCTGTCGGGATCTACGGCGTCCTCTCCTACACCGTCAGCCAACGCACCCACGAACTGGGAATCAGGCTGGCGATAGGTGCGGGGAAGCCGAACGTCCTGGGACTCGTGACCCGCCAGGGAATGACGCTGGTCCTCCTGGGCATCGCCCTCGGCACCGCCGGGGCGTTGGCCCTGAGTCGCGTGCTCTCCGGGTTGCTCTACGAGGTGAGTGCCAACGACCCTACGACCTTCGCCGCCGTCGTCGCCTTCATCTTCGCGGTCGCGTTCCCCGCCTGCTACCTCCCCGCCAGGCGCGCCGCCAGCGTCGACCCGATCGAAGCCCTACGCTACGAATAGGAATCACGGGCCACCGACCCACCGACGCACCGCCCACCGCCCACTGCCTACCGCCCACCGCCCACCGATTCAGCCCACTCCCGGGCGTTCTGAAACATCCTCAGCCAGGGCGATGCCTCCAGCCCGCGCCTCATCTCCTCCGGCATCCACCCCCACTGCCACTTCAGAAACGAGCGCTCGGGGTGCGGCATCATCACCAGGTGCCGGCCGTCCGGCGACGTGAGGCCGGCGATCCCGTGGGGCGAGCCGTTCGGGTTGTGCGGATAGACCTCCGTGACCCGGTCTTCGTCGTCGACGAAGCGGACCGGGGCCAGACCCTCCTCGAGCACGCGCTCCAGAACCGACTCATCGGGGAAGAAGGCGCGCCCTTCGCCGTGCGCGACCCAGACGCCCAGCGTCGCGCCCTCCATCCCGCGCAGCATGATCGCCGGGCTCCTCTGCAACTTGAGCGCCACGAACCGCGACTCGAAGCGGCCGGACGCGTTCTGGATGAAGCGCGGCTGCTGCTCGTCCGGGATACCCCGCCAGGGCACCCAGCCCAGCAGCGCCAGCAGCTGGCAGCCGTTGCAGATGCCGAGGCTGAACGTGTCGGGCCGCGCGTAGAATTCCTCGAACTGCTGCCAAAGGCCCTCATTGAACCGAATGACGCCAGCCCAGCCTTTCGCCGAATCGAGGACGTCGGCGTAGCTGAAACCGCCGACGCCGACGACGCCACGGAAACGACGCAGGTCGACGCGGCCGGCCAGCAGGTCCGACATCACTACGTCCCAGGGCTCGAAGCCGGCCGCGTAGAACGCCGACGCCATCTCACGGTCGCCGTTGCTGCCCTCCTCCCGCAGGATCGCCACCGGGATCTTGTTCACCCTCTCCAGGATCGCCGCCGGCGTCGCCCGCGGCGCGAACGGCACACTGAACTTAGGACCACTCCGCTCGCGCAGACCCGACCGCTCTTGCTCTACGCACTCCGGGTTGGCCTGCAACCGGTCGAGCTGGTAGCTCGTTTCCTCCCAGACGTCCCGAAGATCGCGAACGTCGTCGCACAGAACCTCGCCGTCGTTATAGCGAACGACGACAGCGGCATCGGCGCGCGTCGTGCCGATCGCCACGCACGGCACATCCGCGCGACGGAACGTCTCCAGGACCTCGGCTTCGTCGGCAGCCCTCACCTCGAGTACCAGCCCCAATTCCTCGGAGAACAGGAACGGGATCGGGCCGGCATCGCTCTCATCCTCGAGCTCGAGCTCTACGCCGTGGTTTCCGGCGAACGCCATCTCCAGGATCGTCGTGATCAGTCCGCCGTCGCTGCGATCGTGCCCGGCGGAGATCTTTTCGGCCGCGACCAGCTCCTGAACCGCGTTGAAAGCCCGCTTCAGCAGCGCGACGTCTTCCACGTCCGGCGACGCATCCCCGATCTGTCCGTAGACATGGGCCAGCGACGAGCCACCTAGCCGATGAGCACCGCCGCCTAGATCGACGTACAGCAGGCGTCCTTCACCCGGCAGTTTGAGATCAGGCGTCACCGTCTTCGTGATGTCGGGACACGTGACATAGGCTGAGATGACCAGCTCACCCGGCGCTTTCACCGTCTCGTCCGCACCCGACGCGTCCGGCGCATGAGCAGCCATCGAGATGCTGTCCTTGCCCCCGTCCACGGCGATCCCGAGCCCTTTCATCATCTCGCTCATCGCAACAGCCGCATCGTGTAGCGCCGCACCTTCGCCCGGCAGCTTCGCCGCCCACATCCAGTTACCCGAACAGCGCACGTCCTCCAGCGCACTCACTTGTGCCCAGACCAGATTGGTCAACGACTCGCCGACGCTGAGCCGCGCCATCGCTCCCATGTCGAGGAAGCCCTTGATCGGCTGCTCGCCGATCGCGGTGGCCGCGCCGGTCGTGCCCAGGTGGCTCTGGGCGATCACCGCAACGTCGGCCACCGTCACCTGCAGCGGGCCGGCGCACTGCTGTCGAGCGATGAGCCCCGTGACGCTCCGGTCGACTTTCGTCGTCAGGAAGCGCTTCGACCCCACCGACAGCAGGCGTAGAACCCGATCGAGCGCGGTTCTCACGCCCAGCCCATCGGGAAGCTTCAGCGGCTCGAGCTTCGGCGCGACACGCTCGAACTCGAACGTCTTCTGCGGCATGTCGCCCAGCACGGCGTCGAGCTCGAGGTCCACCGGCGTCGAGTCGTCCGCCTCGTCGTGGACCACGATCCTGCCGTCGCCGGTGATACGGCCGACGAACGCATAGGTGACCTTCTCGCGCTCGCAGAAGGCGCGAAACAGGTCGGCATGTTCGGGCCGCAGCAGCAGGGCGTCGTTCTCTTGGTATTCAGCGCCCCAGATCTCCAGCACCGAAAGCGTCTCATCGCCCAGCGGGATCTCGCGGATCTCGATCCGCGCGCCCGCCGGCTCCACTATCTCCTTTAGTACGTTGCAGTTACCGCCGGCGCCCTGGTCGTGGATGCTGACGATCGGGTTGCGATCGCCCAGCTCGACGCAGGCCCGGATCACGCGGTTCACCTTCTGCTCCATCTCGGCATCGCCGCGCTGCACCGCGTTGAAGTCGAGCTCCTCGACGTTCTCGCCCTGCACCATGCTGGACGCGGCACCGCCGCCCATCCCGATGCGATACGCGGGCCCGCCGATCTTCACGACCCACATCCCTTTCTCGGGGCCACCCTTCTCGACGTGCCGCGCGTACATCTGGCCTATGCCGCCGGTGAACATGATCGGCTTCAGCCACTCGCGGCGCTCGCCGTTCGGTAACCGCATGCCGAACGAGCGCGTGTACCCCTGGATGACCGGCTCGCCGAACTTGTTACCGTAATCGGAGGCGCCGTTCGACGCCTCGATCTCGATCTCGAGCGGTGACGCCAGGTTCCCGGGATAGGCGAAGTCCGGGCTTTCCCAAGGAAGCTCGTAGTCCGGGATCCGCAGGTTGCCCACGCAATAGGCGGCGGTGCCGGCGACGTACAGCGAGCCTCGGCCGGTGGCGTGCACATCCCTTATGCGGCCGCCGGTACCCGTCTCGGCGCCCGGGAACGGTGCCACGCCCGACGGGAAGTTATGGGTCTCGGCGGTGAAGATGATGTGGTAGTCGAGGTCCGCCGATACGAACGCCGACGGCTCGCCCGGCCGCGACGGGATGATACTTCGGATCGGGTAACCGCGGATCGCGCTCGAGTTGTCCTTGAACGCGATGACACTGTTGTTCGGATTCGCCTCCAGCGGGCTCTTGATCAGCGCTATCAGATGCTTGGCCGCGATCGGCTCCCCGTCGATGATCAGCCGCCCTTTGAAGAACCAGTGCCGTGAGTGCTCGCTGTTCGACTGCGCGATGTCGAAGCACTCCACGTTCGTAGGATTCCGGCCCATCCGCTTCACGAACAGGTCCGTGTAGTACTCCAGGTCCCAATCGTCGAACGCGAGCCCCAGCTCCCGGTTGACATGCTCGAGCGCCGCCCGCCCCTCCTCCAGCACCGGGATCTCCCTCACCGGCTCCGGCTCCACCCCCGTCTCGAAGCTCCTCAGCGGTTCCGGGTACGGGGTTTCCGTCATCCGGTCGTGGACCTCCGACAGGAAGGTCCAAGCCGCCTCGTCGCTCAGCCTCGAGATCCCCTTCAGCAGGTAGCGCCGCGACCGCTCGATCCGCTGGATCTTCCTCACACCGCAGGCATGGCATACAGAGACGGCGTTGGTGGACCAGGCGGTGCTGAAGTTCATTCGCGGGCCCACCTCCAGCAGGACCCCATCGCCCGCCCCCAGGAAGCTCTGCCCGCCGAAGCGCTGCGGCTCGAACGTCTCGCTCAGCAGCCAGCTGAGGGTCCGGAACTCGGCCGCCGTCAGCTCATCCGCGAGCGCAATGTTGAAGCAGAATTCGGTCTCGATCGCCCGGACGTCGGCTGAGACGCGCCGCTGGGCCATAAGCAGCAGTGCCTCCCGCGCCGCTGCCGACAGCCCCGGCGCCCGGTAGAGATGGAGCAGGCTCATACTTCTCAATTAACAAGGTCGGCGAGGCGGCGCCAGACTCTGGCGCCGCTCACTTCCAATCGACCACCCCGACCTTGACCAGGTCATCCAGGTAGCGCGCCACCACGGCCGTCGAGACCGGTCGGAACTCGGCGCTTATCGCGTCGCGGATCGCCGTCACCGACCGCGTCCCGTCGATGAAGTTCACCAGCTCGAAGCGCGCGTTACCCGAGAGCGTGAACTCGCGCGACGAGTACCACGCCGCCTCGTCCTCCAGCAACCTGCTGGCCGGGAGCGCGAAGTCCAGCGGACCCCGGGTCAGGCGCACCGGGATACGCACGTCGATCGCTTCACCACGACTCGGGCTCGTGCCGCCCAGCGATATCGCTTCCCGATCCAGCGCCGCGATCAGTGCCAGCTCCCGCGCGTCGATCTGCTCCTGGATCGTACGCACCATCCCACGCACCGACTCGGCACCGTTGAAGTGGAGTATCGAGCTCACCGCCTCACGCTCGGTTACCGCCCCATGCTCGATCGTGTTGCGCGCCTCGAACCAGGCGACATCCGGATCCGCCTCGAACGACCGCAGCATGAGCTGCCGCGCCCGCCGCGCCACCGCACCCAGCCGCCCGGCGGCGTTGGCACCTACCAGGTAAGCCAGATCGATCGCCTCGACCTCCGTAAGATCCGACAGGTAGAGCATCGCCCCCAGCGCGATGATCTCGGTACGCTCCAACTCCACTGGGTCGACC
>JASFTY010000303.1:0-5233 GCA_050050535.1 Gemmatimonadales bacterium
CGGAGCGGACGTTTAGATGGCCGAGCCTGTAGTGCCGGTAGCTGCCCCCGAGAGTCGTGAAGAACACCGCGACGACACACGTCCCCGCGGCGTAGGCAGGTTCCAGCCCTATGACGAATCGGAGCAACGGCATCAGAACGATCCCGCCGCCGATCCCCAGCAAGCCGCCCAGCGCGCCGGCCAGCAGCCCTCCGGAGAGCAACAGCGGCAGGTCCGGGATCGGCCAGCTCACGGCGAGCTCCGCTCGTCTCGTGCGGCTGCGGCACAGCCGCAGCACCGCCCGTAGACCACAAGCTGCTTGCCCCGGACCTCCGTTCCCTCGGGAACCGAGACCCACGGCAACGCCTGTCCGTCGAGACACGACATGGCGCGGCAGCTCAGGCAGAGGAAGTGCGGGTGATTGCCCGGACACTCGACCCGTTCGCTGGCGTGAGCGCGGAAGCGCCAGACCCCGTCCACCCCCTGAACGCGATGCACCAGGCGCGCCCGCTGCAGCGCGCCCAGCGCCCGGTAAAGCGTCACCCGGTCCAGCCCCGCGGCCTCGGGGCGATCGGCGATCTCGTGGTGCGTCAGCGGCCGCTCGGCCTGGTGGAGCAGGCTCAACACCGCCTCGCGGGCCTTCGTCCGGCGCAATCCCGCGCCCTGTAACAGCTGGTCTGTGCGCATGCGTCGCCTCCCGGATCGGTCCGCGCTGCGGGCGTCCCCCCGGTGAGCGGGTCTTCATGCAACTCAGTTGCATGTCGAAGGCCCTACTTCTAGCGACCCGGGAAGCGAAGTGCAAGACGTGAGCTGTGTGGGTCGGTGACCTCGGCGCGGGCGCCACGCTACTCCACGCGCAGCGCGTCTATGGGATCGACGCGACTGGCGCGCCGCGCCGGGATGTAGCTGGCCGCCAGGGCGACGAGGACCACAGCGGCGGCAACGAGCGCGAACGTCCATGGATCGGTAGGGCTTACCTCGTAGAGCAGGCCGGCCATAACGCGAGTGGTGGCGAACGCGGCGGCCAGGCCGATCCCGGCTCCGATCAGCACCGCGGGCATACCCTGCCGCAACACGAGGCCGATCACTTCGCCGGCCCGGGCGCCGAGGGCGATGCGTACGCCGATCTCGTTGGTGCGCTGTGCGACGCCGTGCGAGACGACGCCGTAGACGCCGATCATGCCGAGCAGCAGCGCGACGTGGGCGAACACGCCGAGGGTCGTCATGATGAACCGCGGTCGGGCGACCGACGCCGAGATGATGTCATCGACGGTCTGCATGCGGAGGATGACCAGGTTCGGGTCGAGCGCGCGGACGACTTCGCGGACCGGGCCCGCCAGTGCGTCTGGGTCGCCGGCGGTGCGCACGGCGATGCTCATCGAGCCCATCATGAAGCGGATGATTTCCTGCCACCCCTCGTAGGCGAAGTAGAACGTGGGGCTCTCTGTGTCGAGGCCGTCGTACCGCACGTTGCCGACGACGCCGACGACCGTGTGCCAGGGCCCCTCCGTGGCGGTGAAGCGTATGCGCTTCCCGATCGGGTCGTCACCGGGCCAGTACCGACGTGCCAGCCGCTCATCGACCACGACGACCGGAGTCGCGCCGGCGCGGTCGCGCTCGTCGGGCAGTCGACCGCGGAGCAGTGGGATCCCGAGTGTCTCGATCGCACCGGGTCCGACGGCGACGTTGCTGCCCGTACAGCAGAACGGTCCTGACTGCACGCCGGGCCGGCCCTCGATATGGAAGCGGCCGTGCGAGCGGTCGTACAGGACGGGCGGGCGCGAGACGGTGGCGGCGCTCCTCACCCCTGGTAGCGCCTCGACCCGGTCGACCAGCTCGGAGTAGAAGGTCACGGCCCGCTCCGCGGTGTACTCGGAAGCCGGCAGTGCGAACTGGGCGACCAGCAGGTTCTCCTTGCGGAAGCCGGGGTCTTCGCCGAGCAGCAGCCAGAAGCTCTTCACGGTGAGTCCGGCGCCGATGACCAGCAGGACGGCGAGCGCGATCTCGGCAACGACGAGCACGCGTCGGGAGCGGAGTCGTGCACGGCCGGGGCTCACAGCACGTCCCGCTTCACTGAGCATCTGTGAGAGATCCGCGGCTGCGCCCCGGAACGCCGGCAGCAGACCGAAGACCACCGTGGTGAGGAGCACGGCGGCCCCGACGAAGGCGAGGACGCGAGCGTCGAGCCCGACGTTCATCGCGCGAGGGATGGTGCCGGGCTGCAGCGCGAGCAGGACCTGGATACCGAGGGCGGCGAAGATGAGGCCGAGTGTTCCTCCGAACAGAGCCAGCACCAGGCTCTCGGTGAGCAGTTGCTGGAGCAGCCGGCCCGGTCGCGCCCCCAGCGCGCCACGCACCGCCAGCTCGCGGCGCCGGCCCTCGGCTCGAGCCAGGAGCAGGTTGGCGACGTTGGCGCAGGCGATGAGCAGGAGGAAGCCGACCGCGGCCAGCAGCAGCAGAAGCGCCGGGCGGACGTTACCGACGTAGTCGTCCAGCAGCGGCATCAGGAACAGGCCGTGACCGACGTGGTGGTCCGGATAGTCGATCGCCCATTGTGCCATGAGCGTCTCCATCTCGACGTCGGCCTGCTCGAAGGTCACGCCGGGAGCGAGGCGGCCGATCATGTAGAACCAATGACCGCCACGCCAGGTGCGTGCCGGGTCGAGGGGTAGCTGGGTCCACAGCTGCGTGTCGGGCGTCGGGAACGCGAACCCGTCCGGCATCACACCGACGATCTCGCCTACGCTGCCGTACTCGGCGACATCGAGGCCGACCTCGAGGGTCCGTCCGATGACGGTCGAGTCGCCACCGAACCGCCGCTGCCACAGGTCGTAGCTGAGCACGAAGACCGGCTGTGGGTCGGGGCCGTCGTCGGCGGAGATGAGCGTCCTACCGAGCAGCGGTTGGACCCGCAGTACGGTGAACATGCTCGATGAGACGTAACCGGCAGCGACGATCTCCGGCTCGCCGGTGCCGGCCGCTATGGTCAGCGCCTCGGTCGAGATGGCGGCCACACTCGCCATCGTGCGATTCTGGTGCAGGTAGTCGAAGTACTCCGGCGAGCCGACGGCGTATTTCGGGAAGTCGTATCCGCTCTCGGGCCTGAAGTAGGTGTAGATCGCCACGAGATCGTCGGGCTCGGGGTAAGGCAGCGGCTCGAGGAGCACTCCGTTCACTACGCCGAAGATGACGGTGTTCGCTCCGATCCCGATGGCCAGAGTGAGAGCGGCGGTGGCCGCGAAGGCGGGCGACCGGGCGAGGTTGCGGATCGCGTAGCGGACGTCCTGGACGATTCTATCCATCGGCCTTGCGCTCCCGGGCATTGTGGGCCGGCTGTCGGTGCACGAGGGGCGACCTGCTCAGTTAGACGCGTAGGGCTAAGCTGCCGTTGGTCGTGGAAGTCTGGGAAAAGGGAGCACCCACGAGCGCCGGCGGCGCTCGTGGGTGCGGACGCGTCACGGTGTACCGGTCAGCCACCGCTGCGGTTCGGCCGCCGCCAGCGGACCGGCGGCGGCGGCTCGGGCTTGAGTTCGAACGCCTGCGTCTCCAGCAGGCGGAGCGCCTCCTGGACGGCGGCCTCGAGCTGGGGGTCGCGACCCTCGATGACGGGCACCGGGTCGTTGCGGACCTCGATGTCCGGAGCGACGCCTTCGCCCTCCACCGCCCACTCGCCGTTCACGTCGAAGAATCCGCCGCGCGGGGCAACGAACCGGCCACCGTCGATGAGCGGCGGCGTGTCCCAGGTCCCTACCAGACCACCCCAGGTGCGGGTGCCGACCAGGGGGCCGACTTCTCTGAAGCGGAAGAGGTAGGGCAACAGGTCACCGCCGGAGCCCGACCGCTCGTTGATGATCATGACTTTGGGGCCCCAAAGAGCGGCCATCGGCTGGGTAAAGGGTTTGTGGTCGCCGGCGCGGGAGTTGAAGTAGCCCGTCATCTCGCGGGCCAGGACCTCGACGATGTAGTCCGCCGCCGAGCCACCGCCGTTGTTCCGCTCGTCGATGACCGCGCCCTGCCGGTCCTGCTGGGCGAAGTACATGCGGTTGAAGTAGGTGTAGCCGCCGCGGCCGGTGTTGGGCAGGTAGACGTAGGCCAGCCGGCCGTCGCTCATCTGGTCCACCTTCCGCTGGTTGCCCTCGATCCAGGCCCAGGTGCGCAGGCCCCGCTCGCTGGAAGTGGGCTCGACGAACAGCTCACGGGCGCCGTCCATCGTGGGCCTGCTGCCCACGGTGATGGCGATGGTCCTACCCGCCGTCCCCTCGAGCAACATGTAGGGGTTGGTCGGCACTCTGAGCTCGCGGCCGTCGATGGCGAGCAGGTAGTCGCCTTCGTTCACCTCCATCCCCGGCACGGCCAGCGGACCCTCGAGTCCCGGGTTCCAGTCCTCGCCGTCATACATACGCGTGATGCGATAGAAGCCGTCGGCCTCCTCCAGGTCGACACCCAGAAGCCCGGTGCGCGGGCGCGTCAGCTCGGGGTAGTCGCCGCCCCGGACGTACGAGTGCCCGACGGCCACCTCGCCGGACAGCATGTCGAGCAGGTGGCTGAAGTCGGAACGGTGATTCACGTCCTCGAGCCAGGGGCTGTACCACTCCCAGACCTCGTCCCAGGGCGCGCCGTGCACGTTATCGACGTAGAGGAAGTCGCGCATGAAGCGCCAGCCGTCGCGGAGCATCTGCGCCCACTCGGCCCGCGGCTCCACCCGGACGCGTATCCCGCCCAGCGCCAGACGCCCGTCGTTGCCGCGTGGCGGCGAGCCGCCGGCGTCGACGATCGACCAGCTGCTGCCGGACCGGTAGAGCAGCTTCTTACGGTTGTGCGATGCCGTGGCCTCGTTGATCCCCTCCAGGAAGCTCTCCGCCTCCCGGTCCTCGATCGCATAACGGTGCAGCGTGAAGCCACGTTCGTTGGGAATCACCTCGGCCACGAAGACATGGCCCTCCGGCGCCTCGAGCAGGCCGAGGTAGTTGCGCTGCGGGAGGCCGGGCGCGTCGATGATGCGCCGGGCGATCCCGTCGAAGTCGATGACGACCTCCGGACTCTCCTCCTCGGAGCCTTCGCGGCCCGATCGACGGTCGGACCGATCTTCGTCTTCGCTCTCCTCTTCAGCTGCCTCCTCATCGCTCTCCGGCAGGAACGGCGAAGGTTCAGATTCGCTGAGTAGCGCGAGGTAGAGGGCCCGGGTCACCGGCCGGTCGTAGGATGTCATGTCCAGCCACCCGGTGTTGAGGCCGTAGTCGGTGGAGGCCAGGAA
>JASFTY010000304.1:0-5226 GCA_050050535.1 Gemmatimonadales bacterium
GCGCTCATGGATGAGGCTGCCTGGGGGTTCCGGGAGGCGCTGGGCGCCATCGGGCGGTCGGAGAGCCTGACCGAGGAGGAGCGTGCGGAGTTCTACTGGACTGCCAGCACGAACCTGGCGCAGATCCTCGCCTATGAGGGGGAGCTGCTGGAGGCGGCTGCCGTGTTGGAGGAGTTCCTGGAGATGTATCCCGACCACGCGGATGCCAGATCGGGGCTGGCCTCGTACCTGGCCATGCACGTGGTCGCGCTGCGCGACGGCGCGGAGTTGCTGGCGGACGAGCCCGCGAAGGACAGCCTGCTGGTGGAGGCGGCGGCCATCGAGGAGAGGGTGCTGGAGCAATACGGGGCGCTGCTCGCCATGGAGGGAGTGGCCTTCGAGGCGGATGAGTACCACGAGATGGGGATCGGCCTGTACGAGCTGGGCAGCTACGGCGAAGCCGTCGAGGCGTTCAACCGGGCGCTGGAGCTCGAACCCTACCGGGCCGGCTCGCTGGAGTATCTCTGCCATGCGCTGTATCAGGCCGAGCGCTACGACTCGCTGCTGGTGGCCTCGAGTCACCTGGTCGAGCGCTATCCCGCCAACGCCGATTTCATGGTGCTGCTCGCCCACGCCTGGCGGGGGAACGACGATTCGCAGAGGGCTTACGAGGTTCTGCAGCGTCGCGAGGCCCTCCCGTTCCAGATCGCGCCGCTGACCCTGCAGGGCGGGGCGATCTTCGGCGAGCTACAGAACCGGGGTCTCGAGCCGGGAGCGTCCATCGAAGTCGAGTTCGACTTCTACGACAGCGGCGGCAATGTAATCGGTAGGGGAAGGCTCGAGATGCCTGCACCTGCGGAGGAGGAGGCCGTGCCGTTCCGGGTGGCGCCCGAAGAGGGTCTCATCCCGGGGGTGACGGGGTTCACGTATAGGGTCGTCGAGCCGAGCTAGGGCATTCGGGGATCACCCTCTGGCTCCCGGAATCCCGAAGTCCCTCCGCCTCAGGCCCAGCTCTCCAGCAGGCTGAGCGTGGCGGCACCCGGATCGGGTGCCGCCATGATAGCCGACACGACCGCCAGACCGGCGGCCCCGGCGGCGGCGACCGCGCCGGCGTTCGCTGCCGACACGCCGCCGATACCGACGATCGGGATCGAGACGGCTCGGGCGACGCGGCCGAGCCGCTCGGTGCCGATTACCTCACCGATGACCTCTCTCTTGGTGCGCGTGCCGAACACCGAGCCCACGCCCAGGTAGTCGGCGCCTTGCGCTTCCGCCGCCCTCGCCGTCTCCTCGGTGTCCGCCGAGCGCCCGATGATGAAGTCGCGGGGCACGACGCGGCGCACTTCTGCCACCGGGATGTCGTCGTCGCCCAGGTGGACGCCGTGTGCCCCGGCGGCCAACGCGACGTCGAAACGGTCGTTGACCAGGAAGAGCGCTCCGTGGCGCTCGACGAGCGGGCGCAGCGCCAGCGCCATCTCCAACAGCTCGCCGCTCGTCGCCTGCTTGTCGCGCAGCTGGATCGCCGTCGCACCCGCCTCCAATGCCGCCTCGCTCACCGCCAGCCAGCCCCGGTCGCCCGCCAGCTCCCGGTCGGTGATGACCATCAGGCGCAGGGCGCGTCTCAGTTGCTCCGGAGTTCGGCCTGAGGTCATTTGCTGTCCCCCGTTCGGAGGCCCGGGAGGGCCGGCTTGGGGATATGGATTCCCGAATTCCCAACAGACCCCTACCGCCCGCCCCCCGATCCCTGACGTACCCGCTGGATCGCCTGGTTGTGCTCGCGCAACGAGCTCGAGAACTCGTGATGCCCGTCCTCGCGAGCGACGAAGTAGAGGTAGTTCACCGGCGCCGGGTGCAGTGCCGCGTCGATCGCCGCGGCGCCCGGCGATGCGATGGGGCCGGGCGGCAGGCCGGCGTGTGTGTAGGTGTTGTACGGGTTGTCCGCCACCGAGTCGATGTGGCTGAACAGCAGGCGACTCTGGTGCGATTCGAGCGCGTACTGGACGGTGGGGTCCGCCTGCAGCCGCATCCTCCGGCGCAGCCGGTTGTGGAAGACGGCCGAGATCAGCGGCATCTCGTCGTCCCAGCGCGCCTCGGCCTGGACGATGCTGGCCAGCGTGATGATCTCGCGCTCGCTCATTCCGATAGAATCGAGTGCCGCCTGGCGCTCTAGTGTCCAGACCGAGCGGTAGTGTCCCACCAGCTCCGCGGCTATCGCACGGACGGGCACGTTCTGCGCGAACCGGTAGGTGTCGGGGAACAGGTAGCCCTCGAGGTTGGGGCCCGGTGTGCCGAGCGAGTCTGCCAGCCCCGGATCGAGCAGTTGCCGGGCCACCGTGTCCTCCGGCACCCCGGCGATCGGGGCCACGCGCGCGGCTATCTGCCGGACCGTGAACCCCTCCGGGATCGTCAGCGCGATCGTGACGACCCGCCCCTCCACCAGCGCTTCGAGCGCCCGCGACCAACCGGCGCCCCGGGGCAGATCGTAGGTCCCGGCCTTGATGTCTGCCGCCGCGCCCTTCAGACGCACGTAGACCTTGAACAGGCTGGGCCAGCCGACGACGCCATGCGCCGCCAGCGTATCGGCGACCGTAGACACGGTAGCGCCCGGCGGGATGGTCAGGCGCTCGAGGGCGCCGTCCCGGCCGCCGCAGGACGCGAGGACCAGAACGGCGAGGGCCGCCCAAGCGGATCTACGCAGCTTCGCCCGCTCAGGTGTTGTGTTGTGCATCGAGATACGATTGCAGGACCAGGAGCGCTGCCATCGCGTCGAGCCGCTCCTTGTCGCTTCGTGACCGCACCGGCTCATCGAGCTGCGCCAGCTCGCGCTCCGCACGAACCGAGCTGAGACGCTCGTCCCAGTACCTGACGGTGACCGCGGCGCGGCGTTCGAGTCCCGCGCCGAACTCGCGCACCGTCCCGGCCAGTGGGCCTTCCTCACCGCTCAGCTCTATCGGCAGACCCACCACGACGGTGTCGACCTCCCACTCCGCTATGGTCTCGATGATCTTCCCGTACGGCGGACGCCGGTGCCGCCGCCGCAAGATCGTCGGTAGCGACTGCGCGATGGTGCGCGTGGGATCGCTGACCGCCATCCCGATCCGCCGCTCGCCGTAGTCGATTGCTAGAACCCTGCTCATCACCGCGCACGGGGGAGGGTGGTGTCGAGCGACCGCCGGCCGGGACACTCAGAAGGCGGAGAGCGCGTCTTCCAGGTCGCCGGTCAGAGCTAGCTTCTTGTGAATGTGTAGCAGGGTGACCGGTGAGCCGAATATGAAACGGCAGGCATCGTTGCCCTGCGATCGGCAGCTCACCTCCATGACCGCCACCGGCTGGCCGACCGCCCGAGTCAGTAGCTCGGCCAGTAGTCCCGTCGAGATGTGGCAGCCGGGTGCCCCACGAGACTCGTTCGGATCGGACTCGGCCCAGTCGCTGGCTACCACCGCCCCCACACCCGCGTTCAACTCCTGGTGCGCGATCCTGCCCCAGCCGGCCTCATGGAAGTACCGGTTCAGCTCCGACCAGAACGTGCCCAAGGGCAACGCGGGTAGCGGACGGCCGCCGCGCTCCGCGATCGCCAGCTCCGCGTCTCCCGCTAGGCGTCGCCCCGCCTCGCGGAGCGCGCGCACCGCGTCCTGAGCTGCAGTATCCTCTACCGCCCGCCGCAGATCGACAAGCCCCGCAGCGGGTAATCTCACGTCGCCCATGCGTTACCTTCGGGTCCTCATCGGTGAAGGGGAGCCGCTGCCCAGTCACGGGCCGGCTGCGCGGTCCCCGGAATGATGGATCGGTCCCGTCACGACGGAACCTCCGTATAATAGATAGAATTCTGAGCCCCCGCTTACAAGGCCAGACCGCTTGCCACGCTCGGGCGCCGCGGCTAAGCTGAGGCGGCCGCGGCCCAGCGTGCAGAGCGCGTAGCTGCCGGTCGCCCTTAATCGTTCGCCTTCCCTCAACCGAACGGGAATGCCGATGCCCAGACCCAGCCCGACCAGCCGTGCCTGCCTGTTCAGCGCCCTTGCTCTCGCGTGCTTGCTGCTACCCGTGTCGCCGACCGCCGCGGCCGCGCCGCCCGACAGTGCGCTCGTACCGGCTGAGGTCCTCGAGCGACGCCGCGCAGCGCTGTTCGATCTGCTGGAGCCGGGCATCGTCCTGATCCGCAGCGCCGACCCCCGTGACTTCTACGAGCACCCCCAGGACACGGATTTCCGGCAGAACAACGACTTCTACTATCTCACTGGGCTCGAGACTCCGGGCTCGTGGCTGGTGATGTTCAAGCCGGGCACGGGACCGGGGAAGAGCGTGCTCTACTTACCCGAGCGCGATGACATGTCGGAATCGTGGACGGGCCCGCGACTCGGCCCCGGCGAAGAGGCCGTGCGCCGGACGGGGATCAAGGAGGTGCGACCCGTAACCCGGTTCGAGCAGGAGATCATGGCCCAGCTTCGCGCCGGCTGGGCGCTCGGCGAATATCGTCGGCTCTACCTGCCGATGGGCGAAGAGACGGTTCACACGCAGGAACTGGTCGAGCTGGCGCTGGGCTCGAGCCGTACGATCTCCGATGTGGGGGCGCCGCTCGCCGAGCTACGCGTGGTGAAGGATTCGGTCGAGCTCGCGCGCCTGCGCCGCGCTATCGAGATCACCGGCGAAGCGCAACGCGAGGCGATGAAGGCCGCCCGCCCCGGGATCCACGAATACGAGCTGGAGGCAGTCATCGAGTACGTCTTCCACTCGCGTGGCGCGGAACGGGTCGGCTTCCCCAGCATAGTCGGTTCGGGCCCGAACAGCGTCATCCTCCATCACGACAAGAACCGGCGTCGAACGGAGGAAGGCGACCTGGTCGTCGTCGATGTCGGCGCCGAGTACGGCTACTACACGGCGGACGTCACACGGACTTTCCCGGTGAACGGCGAGTTCACGGACCGGCAGCGGGCGATCTACGAGCTGGTCCGGGCGACACAGAAGACGGTTATCGACTCGATCCGACCGGGGATCAGGGTCGCCCAGCTGGAGCAGATCGCGCGCCGCTACATGAGGGAGCATTCGGACGGGCTGTGTGGCGCGGCGACCTGCGATCGCTTCTTCGTGCACGGGCTCGGTCACTGGCTAGGGATGGATGTGCACGACGTGGGCGACTACGAACGACCGCTGGAGCCGGGCATGGTGCTCACCGTCGAACCGGGCATCTATCTGGCCGACGAAAGCCTCGGCATCCGTGTCGAGGACGACGTACTGGTGACCGAGAACGGC
>JASFTY010000305.1:0-5219 GCA_050050535.1 Gemmatimonadales bacterium
CACTACGCGATGCCGCGGCCGGTGATCTCTTGCGTCGGGTCGTCGGCAAAGATGGGAGCGCCGGCGGCCACGGTATGATGGCCGGAGCGCGGGTGCCGATCATCGACCTGTCCGCCGAGGACGTCCGCCTGAAGGTGGAGGAACTGGTGAACCGTTTCATCAAAGAACTGGGCGTCGAGGATGAGACGGGCGGTGGTCTGCTGGAGTCCACTGCGTCGGGTGGGGTGTGAGGGGGAGCTGACCGTGCTTAGCGTGGGCCTTACGGGGAACGTCGGGGCCGGCAAATCGACCGTCGTCGCCCTGTTCGCCGGCTGGGGCGCGACGGTCATCGACGCCGATGTCTTGGCCCGCGAAGTGGTGGAGCCGGGCAAGCCGGCACTGGCGCTGATCGGAGAGGTCTTCGGTGAGGAGGTAATCACGGAGGCGGGCGAACTCGATCGCGCCGCCGTCCGCCGCATCGTCTTCGCTGATCCAGGCGCCCGTGAGCAGCTCGAGGCGATCCTTCATCCGGCCATCCGAGCGCGCTTTGCCGAGCTTCTCCTCGAAGCGGAGGCGCGTGGCGACCGCATCGTGATCGGCGTCGTGCCGCTGCTCTACGAGAAGTCGATGGAGGGTGACTTCGATGCCGTGCTGCTCGTCGACGCGCCGCTCGATCTGCGGATCCAACGACTGGTGAGCAAGCGCGGGTTGAGCGCCGATGAGGCCCGTGCCGTCGCCGCCGCCCAGATGCCGGCCGGGCAAAAGCGACCTCGCGCCGATTTCATCATCGACAACGACTCGGATATCCCCACACTCGAACGGCGAGCGTGGGAGACCTGGAAAGAGATCGAGAAGTTGAGCCGTTCGCCGTGACCACGCTGCGACTCGACCTTCACATCCACACACGGGCCTCCCACGACTGCCTCAGCGACTATTCCGATGTCATCGCTACGGCTCGCGCCCGCCGACTCGACCGCATCGCGGTCACCGACCACAACGAGATCGAGGGCGCTCTCCGAGCCCGCGATCTGGCACCCGAACTGGTGATCGTCGGCGAAGAGGTCAAGACCGCGGAGGGGGTCGATGTCAGCGGGCTGTTCATTTCGGAGAAGATCCCCAAAGGCACGCCAGCGGTCGAAACCGCCCAGACCATCCGCGAGCAGGGCGGGCTGGTCTACGTGCCCCATCCGTTCGCCGGCGGCAAGGGCCTTGGGCCGCAGGTACTGGCCGCGATCGAGCCGTATGTCGACGTCGTCGAGATCTTCAACGCCCGCGTCCATAGGCCGGCCCTTAACGAGCAAGCGAGGCGATGGGCGCAGCAGCGTGACCTGGCGGGCGGCGCTGGCTCCGATGCCCACACGCTGCGCGAGATCGGGCGAGGCGTCATCGAAGTGCCGGCGTACGGTGGGAAGGAGAGTTTCCTCGACGCGCTGCGAGCAGGCCGCGTCGTCGGCCGCTATTCCAGCTACCTCGTCCACGTCGCCTCGACCTGGGCGAAGATCGCGCCGCGTGCCCGCTAGCCGGCCGGTCGCTGCTTGACACTTCCACGACACCCTCCTAGAGTAGCGCGACCCTGACCGCCTTTCACCAGGCTGCGGAATCATGGAATTCCTAGAGAACCTCCTCAACACGCTGTCCGACTATATCTGGAACCGGGGGATTCCCGTAGCCGGGGAAGAGGTCCCCTGGGTCCTCGTTGCCCTGCTGGGCACCGGGCTGTTCCTGACAGTGAAGCTCGGGTTCCTGCAACTGCGCAAACTGGGGCACGGCTTCGCGGTCACATCCGGGATCTACGATGATCCTGCGGAGCCCGGCGACGTATCCCATTTCCAGGCGCTGACCACCGCCCTGTCGGCGACGGTGGGGATCGGCAACATCGCCGGTGTCGCCCTGGCGATCCACTGGGGTGGACCGGGGGCACTGTTCTGGATGTGGGTTACGGCGCTGGTCGGGATGGCCACCAAGTACACCGAGGTGACGCTCGCGCAGCGGTATCGGGACGTGGAGCGGCAGGATCTCGATCCGTACAAGTGGGAGGGTACGGTGTCCGGCGGCCCGATGTACTACATCGAACGCGGTCTGGGACCGTCCTGGAAGCCGCTGGCTGTCTTCTTCGCCGCGATGCTCGGTACCACGGCGTTCCTCACCGGCAATGCCATCCAGGCGAATACGGTGGCGGACACGCTGAACACGACCCTGGGCCTGCCCGTCTGGGTGACGGGTCTGATAACAGCGAGCATCGTCGCCATGGTGGTCATCGGCGGGATCACCCGAATCGGCAGGGTCACCGGTGTTCTGGCGCCGACGATGGCGGTGATCTACGTGGCCGGTGCGCTCACCATAATCGCGCTGCACATCGACGAGGTGATCCCCACGTTCGGGCTGATATTCCGCGAGGCGTTCAATCCGACGGCGAGTGTCGCCGGTTCCGGTGCGGGGATCTTCCTGCTCACGATGATCTGGGGCGTGAAGCGGGGACTGTTCTCCAACGAGGCGGGTCAGGGCTCGGCACCCATCGCCCACGCCGCCGCCAAAACGGACGAACCCGTCTCGGAGGGCGTGGTCGCGCTCGTCGAGCCGTTCATCGACACCATATTGATCTGCACGATGACCGGCCTCGTGATCATCATGACAGGCGTCTGGAATATCCGTATCCCCACCGAGATCACCCTGAACAAAGGCGACATCGCGTACGTGATCGAGCAGGCCGACGGCGGCTACGGCGATTTCGATGACGCCGCTCAGATAAGGATCGCCGACGGCCGCTATGTCGACACGGGAGCCGCTGCGGTCCGACTGACCTGGCACGAAGTCATCGTCGAGCAGCTTTACAGCGACTCGGAGCAGACGAGGCCCTTCAGCGGGATCGTCGATACGGACCGCGATGTCGCCGTGGCCGAGGACGGCAACGAACTCACGTCGCTTTTCGGCAACGCTGCCGAGAGCGGCGCGCCCCTGACGATGATCGCCTTCCAGCAAGGCCTGCCCGGGAACATCGGACTGTACATTGTGGTGGTCAGCGTTTTTCTGTTCGCGATCTCTACCGCCATCTCCTGGAGCTACTACGGAGACCGCTGCGCGAACTATCTGCTCGGGCACCGCGCGGTACTGCCTTACAAGTTTGCCTTCGTGACCATGCACTTCATCGGGGCGATCCTGACCCTGGCGGTCGCCTGGACGCTGGGTGACGTGTTCTTGGGGATCGTGATCCTGCCCAACCTGTTTGCACTGATTCTGCTATCCGGGAAGGTCAAGCAACTGACGAGGAGCTACTTCGAGCGCCGGCCATGGATCGAGAATCGTGAGGTGCACCGGCGCTGGAAGGAGCAACAGCGGTACAAGCGGCTGGATTAGACTTGGTTCAACAGCCGATATCCGACAGTCGATGGCCAACAACCGGGTCTTTGCTCGGTGAACAACATCCGATGTCCAACCGCCGACGTCCGGCGCCATGCTCGATGTCCGGCAGTCGACCGTCGGACATCGGTTGTCGAGGTAATACTCGATTACCTGGCTGTCGATCGTTGGATATCGGATAGTCGAGAAGAGTGTTTAGAACGCCGCCCCATCGTCTTGATGTAGCACGGAGGGTCGCAGAACGGCT
The DNA here is from genome assembly GCA_050050535.1 of Gemmatimonadales bacterium. Taxonomy (GTDB): domain Bacteria; phylum Gemmatimonadota; class Gemmatimonadetes; order Palauibacterales; family KS3-K002. Next base: position 3,584 of record JASFTY010000305.1, read on the forward strand.
GAAGGGCGCCCCCTCGATCGCCGTCTCTACGCACGTCAACGGCGACGGAGACGGCTGGGGCTCGGCTTCTGCCCTCGCCCATCACTTCGGGATCCGCGGCCGCGAGGTGCGCCTGCTCGCCGCGACCCCGTTCCCCGAGCGTTACCGCTTCTTGCTACCGGAAACGGTTGAGCCGCTCGCCCCTGATGCGGCCGGCGTCGAGGCGCTGCGCAGCGCCTCGGTTCAGGTCGTCCTGGACGCCTCGGAGCCGAGCCGGCTGGGTGCGTTCGCAGACCACTTCGTGCGCGAGCGTACGATGGTCATCGACCATCACGCCGTCGCCGTCGGCGAGATCGAGGCCAGCATCTCGCTCATCGACCCGGCTGCCGCTGCCACCGCCGAGTTGCTCTACGATGTGCTGTGTCAGACCGGTGAGCCCATCGGCTGGCCGGCGGCCCAGGCACTCTACGTCGGCCTCGTCACCGACACGGGATCGTTCCGTTACTCCAACTCCACCCCCCAAGCGCACCGTACGGCGGCCGCCCTGATCGAGGCCGGCGCCGACCCGGAGGCGATTTACCGGCCGCTGTTCGCGAGCCTGAGGCCGGCGGAGCTGGGCACGCTGCGAGCCGCGCTCGAGCGCATGCAGCACGACGAGATGCACGGGCTCACCTGGGCGGTTCTGGATCTGGATGTGTCGCGCAGGCTCGGCGCGCTCGAGGAATACGAGGGCGTCCTCGAGCATCTGCGGAATCGGGTCGGGACCGAGGTCGCGATCCTCGTGCGCGAGCTCGAGGGCGGTCGAGTCAAGGTCTCGCTCCGCTCGACCGGGCCGGCGAACGTGGCGACGGTCGCCCAGTCGTTCGGAGGCGGTGGGCACGAGAGGGCGGCCGGTGTGGTAGTCTCGGGGAACGTGGACGAGGTCACCGGCCGGGTCCTCGAGGCTTGTCGGGCGGCGGTCGGGCGCTCCCGGCCTTGAGCGGCGGCGCCGAGGGCGGTATCTTGAAACAGCCAGCGGGTGAACAAAGGCCGTAAGTCGGCCTGCCGCGTGGGTTTCGAGGTTGAGGGGATGAAGGCATCCCGTCCGGCGCGGTGCGGGGGTAGTAACCTATGATGCTGGGTGAGGGAGGTGGAGGCCGGTGAGATTGCATCAGAGGAACGGCAGTGCGAATGGCTCCAGGCGTAGAATGCTCCTGAAGGGCGTACGCGGTCCAGCCAGGCCGGATCGGGTGCTTCCACTCGGACTGCGGCTGCGAGCGATTGCAGACAAGATTCCCGCCTCGAACATCGATGAGCTGTGGGTCTTCCCACCGCTCCCCAACCGCGATCTCGCCTGCGAGTTCATCGTTCTCGTCTGCTATGACGGTGGCGAAAGCCGACGCCGCATCCTTACAGCGCACGTCGATGCCCGGTTCAAGGACGCAGAGAGCGACGAATACGAGTGGGTGCAGCGGATTCGCGAGCAGGGGACTACGCCGCAGCGCTGGGTGGCGGCTCTTCCCGACCGGCTGCTTCAACGACTCGCCGACGCCGGTGTGCCGGAGGTCGTCCGGGTCGGTGGCCAATCCGAGGCCTGGGAGGAAGCGGTCGAGCGATTGAGTGACGGGAACGGGTCGGGTAACGGGAGCGGCCCCAGCTCGGAGCGGACCGCGCTTCT
>JASFTY010000306.1:0-5210 GCA_050050535.1 Gemmatimonadales bacterium
TGGACGGCGCCGGGCCGGGCGCCAACTTGCCCCGTCCCGGTCCCGCATGATCGTGGTGGGCCTGACCTCCCGGCCTCTCCCTTCTAGATGAACGCAGGGAGCCCGGTTTGGGTTCTGAGCGGCTAGCGGGCCGGCGTCTGCAGGGGGCGAGAGAAGGAGCCGCGCCGGGTGGCCGGCACGGCTCCTTCTCTGGCGTGCGCCGGTGTGCAGCGACTAGCCGCTGCGGATGTCCTCGGGCCGGATCGGCATTCGTCGGACGCGCGCGCCGGTGGCGGCGAAGATGGCATTGGCGACGGCCGGCGCGATGGGTGGCAGCGGCGGCTCGCCGATCCCGCTGGGGTTCTCGGTGTTTTTCACGAAGTGGGTCTCGATCTCCGGCATCTCGTCGATGGTGAGCAACGGGTAGTCGTGGAAGTTGCTCTGCACGACGCGTCCCTCATCGATGGTTATCGCGCTCTTGAGCGCTGCCGTGAGTCCCATGACGATGCCACCCTCGACCTGGGCAGCCAGGTCGTCCGGGTTGACCACGATCCCGCAGTCCACCGCGGCGACGACCTTGTGCACGCGGACCGTCCCGTCGTCCGCCACCGAGACCTCCGCGACCTCGGCGACCCAACTGCCGAACGAGCGGTGAAGCGCGACACCCTGATGGTGGCCGTCGGGCAGCGTTCCACCCCAGCCTGCCTTCTCCGCAGCCAACTCGAGCACGGCACGATGGCGCGGTTCGTCCGCCAGCAACTCGCGGCGCAGGCGGAGCGGGCACTTACCGATTGCGGCCGCGATCTCGTCGAGGAAGCACTCGTTGCCGAACGGTGTCTGCGAGTTGTAGACGGAGCGAAGATAGCTTATCGGAATGGCCGTGTTCGCCATGCAGTAATCGACACGGAGGTTGGGGATCGCGTAGGGAAGCTCGGTGGCGCCGCTGGTCGCCTCGCGGGCCGCGCTGCGCAGGTCGCCGCCCTGCAGCGTGGCGGCGATGGACGGTGCGACGACGCGGTGCTTCCACGCCACCAGTCTGCCCGACTCGTCCAGGCCGCCGGTCATGATGTGGCGACTGGGCGGCCGGTAGTAGCTGTGCTGCATATCGTCTTCGCGCGTCCAGACCACCTTGACCGGTGCCTGCGCGGCCTTCGAGACGTGCACCGCCTCCAGCACGAAGTCGGGTAGCAGCCGCCGTCCGAAGCCGCCGCCGCTGAAGTCGATGTTCAGCGTGACATTCTCGGGCGCGTAGCCGAACTCTGCCGCCACCGCGCCGTGCGCCCACTGCGGCGCCTGGGTCGGCGCCCAGATCTCGCAGCGGTTCTCCCGGGCGTGGGCGGTGCAGTTCATCGGCTCGAGTGGCGCGTGGACTATGTAAGGGACCTCGTATACGGCTTCGAGGACTCGCGCCGCGCCGGCCAGCGCCGCCTCGACGTCGCCGTCGTCGCGCGTGGCGTAGCCCTCCTCCTGCTGCTTTTCGTCGAACAGCTGGGCGATCTTGGGGCTGCTCAAGTCGGCCGCGTCGCCGTAGTCGTACTTGGTGTTGAGCGCGCGGCGGCCCTTGATCGCCGCCCAGGAGGACTCGGCGAGCACGGCGACGCCCGTCGGTACCTCGACGACGCCGCGCACGCCGGCGACGGCGCGGGCGGCGGCCTCGTCGTAGGCGATCACCGTTCCGCCGAAGACGGGGCAGCGGGCGACGCAGGCGAAGAGCATACCTGGCAGCGTTCTGTCCATCCCGAAGGTCAGCTCGCCTCTGACGCGGGCCGGGTGGTCGAGTCGCTGTTTCGGCGTTCCAACGATATGGAAGTCTTGCGGATCCTTGAACGCCGGGTCGTCGGGTACCGGCAGGGTCGCCGCCTTCTCCGACAGCTCGCCGTAGTCGAGCGAGCGGCCGCTCGACCCGTGAACGACCCGGCCCAAGGAGGTGCTGCAGGTTGCCGGGTCGACGCCCCACGTCTGGGCGGCGGCGTCGGTGAGCATGGCACGCGCCGTGGCGCCGGCGGTGCGCAGCGGCCGCCACGAGGTCCGCACCGAAGTGCTGCCGCCCGCCGTCTGCGAGCCGTAGATCTGAGCGTCGACGGCGGGGAGGAAGACGCGCTCGAACTTCGGCCACTCGATGTCGAGCTCGTCGGCGATGATCATCGGCAGGGCGGTGCGCGCGCCCTGGCCCATATCGGGCCGATGCACCCAGAAGGTTACCTCTCCGTCGGGAGCGATACGCAGCCAGACGTTCGTCAGCGGCTCGGCGCCGGTCGCGGCGAAGCCGTCACGGATGAACGGGAGGTGGAAACCGAGCACCAGCCCCGTGCCCGCCACACCGGTGGCTTTCAGGAAATCGCGCCGGCTGACCTTGGTGATCGTAGTCATGTCACACCTCCTCGGCGGCGCGGTGGATGGCGCGGCGAATTCGCTGGTAGGTCCCGCAGCGACACAGGTAGGGTGACATCGCCTGATCGATCTCGGCGTCGCTGGGGTTCGGGTTCTTCGCCAGCAGCGCGACGGCGCCCATGATCTGGCCGGGCTGGCAGTAGCCGCACTGCGGCACCTGCTCGGCGATCCAGGCCCGCTGCACCGGATGGCCGCCGTTCGCCGAGAGACCCTCGATCGTTGTTATCTGGGCCCCCTCGGCGCTGGAGACTGGGATGGCGCACGAGGGGATGGGCTCGCCGTCCAGGTGGACGGTGCAGGCGCGACAGATGCCGGCGCCGCAGCCGAACTTGGTGCCGGTGAGACCGATCGTGTCGCGCAGCACCCAGAGCAGCGGCGTGTCCGGGTCTACGTTCACGGAGTGGCTCTCACCGTTGACCGTGAGGGTGAATCGAGCCATACGCACACTCCTTCGGATCGAGCCGGTTGGCCCCTTGCGGTTCGACGCGCACGAACTGGCGTCCGCCGCGCGCAGCGTGAACGACGGAGTCACGGGAATATGCCGCCTGCGGCTCCGGCTAACAACGATCGCTGGAAGTGCGGCGGGCGGTCGCTCGCGCCACCGCCCGCGCACGTCTCTTCAGAGTCTGGCCGCCTCTACATCGCGGGCGCAGGCTCCGGTGCGGCGGCAAGTTCGGCCTTGATGACGGCGAGTGCCATGGTGATCGGGATGAGCACCATGGTCAGGAAGAAGAAGCGGCCGCCGGGCAGGACCACGGTGGGCGCGAAGATCCCGACCAGGGCAGCGATCGTCAGGGGTAGCAGTCCGACGAGCGCTCCGGCTAGCATCAGATTGAGGCCGAAGCGGGAGCGATCGTCGGGCGTGGCCTTGAGGAAGCTGTGGATCAGCGCCCAGAGGGCGAGGCCGAAATAGAGGACGATGAAGAGGCCGAACATCGCGACGGCGAATCTGTTGAAGCCGCTGGTGCCGCGCGGTGCGAATCCGATCAGGTAGAGTGCGAAGAGTGCCACGAGCAGCGCCGGCAGGTACAGCAGCTTCGTGGTATGCCGCCTCGCCATGATCGCTTTCGTCTTCGGGAACTCCGTCAGGAAGTGGAGTAGGAAGGCGAAGCCGAAGATGGCCACCACGAGGCCCAGCGCGGTGAAGGTGCTGCGTACGGCGTACGACTCGAAGTACGGCCCCACGAAGAAGCCGGTGCCCAGGAAGAGTCCCATGAGGGCCAGCAGGGTGGCGCTACGACTCGGCGCCTTCAGGTAGGCGAACAGGCCGAACCCGACAAAGCAGAGGCCGATGAAGAACGCCGCCCAGGTCAGCGCCACGTCCCGGCCCAGCGGCGCGCCGTAGGTGAGGGCGATCTCTCTCGTGGCGGGCGCTCCGTCGCCGGCCGCCAGCGCCGTGGCGGCCCGCTGCTCGACCACCAGTGTCCGCGTCTCGCCGACGTGCGGTCGGCCGAGCTGGCCGATCGCCCGGGTGTCCTCGACCGGAATGCCGCTGATGCTTCTGATGTAGTCGCCGACCTCCAGCCCTGCCGCCTGGGCGGGACTTCCCGCCTCGACCTGTGTGACCGTGTTGTTCCCGTCGGTGAGGTAGCCGGAGTAGGGCACGTTTCCGGCGTCGAGCACGCCGAAGATGCCCCAGAGGACGAAGAGCGCCGCCCCGGCGAGCATCGGGACCTTGTAGGTTGCCGCTTTCCGCTCCATGATGAGTTTCCTCCATGCCAGATGGGATTCGCGCGAGGCGCGACTGCGCGCCCGTCGGCGTTCGAGTTGCGAACGCCTGTCTCGGTCGATCCCACCTGCCCGGAGGGCGTGCTCGGCACGACGCTCGGTGCTGAGCACCCTGCCGCATCACCTTACGGGGAACGGCCGCGTTTGGTTTTGGCGGAGACCGACGCCGGGCGTAGCCAGCTCCGAGGCAGTTGTTAGATTTCTCCTCTTCATATCCGATTTGGGAGGGACCCGAGTGGGGTTGTTCGACGGAAAGACGGCGCTGGTCTTCGGCGTGGCCAACGAGCGGTCGATCGCCTGGGGCATCGCCCAGGCGCTACACCGCGAGGGCTGCGAGCTGGCCTTCGGCTACGGCGCCCCGATGCTGGAGAAGCGGGTGCGGCCGCTGGCGGAGAGCGTCGGCGCCAGGCTGGTCGAGCTGTGTGACGTCGGCGACGACACGGCCATCGAGGGGATCTTCAAGAAGGTGAAGGAGATCTACGGCACGATCGACGTGCTGGTCCACTCGGTCGCCTTCGCCGACCGCCGCGACCTGGAGGGTCGCTTCGTCGAGACCAGCCGCGACGGCTTCAAGATGGCCCTCGACATAAGCGCCTACTCCCTGGTGGCGCTCACCCGGGCGGCGGAGCCGCTGATGCCGAACGGCGGCTCGATCCTCACCCTCACCTATTACGGCTCGGTGAAGGTCGCTCCGCGTTACAACGTCATGGGCGTGGCGAAGGCCGCCCTCGAGGCCTGCGTCCGCTACCTCGCCGCCGACCTCGGACCGAAGGGGATCCGCGTGAACGCCATCTCCGCCGGGCCGATCAAGACGCTGGCAGCGTCAGGCGTCGGTGGCTTCAAGAAGATCCTTACCTACTCGGAGCAGGCATCGCCGCTCCGCACTCTCATCACCACCGAGGACGTCGGCAACACCGCGCTGTGGCTGCTCAGCGACTGGAGCCGCGGCGTCACCGGCGAAATCGTCTACGTCGATGCCGGCTGGAACATTATGGGGCTCACCGTGCCGATCGATAGACTCGGCGAAATCTGAGGAGAGAGAATCTTGGTCGTTACCGATTCCATCGAGCTGCAGACGCGTGGCCTTGCCGACATGCTCGATATCACCGGCG
>JASFTY010000307.1:0-5198 GCA_050050535.1 Gemmatimonadales bacterium
CGTGTAGACGACCTCGGTCGCCGGGATCTGGTCCTCAGAAACCGTCAAGATGTCCTGGGACAGCACCGTTATGTCGGCGAGCTTTCCGGGCGTCAGCGACCCCTTGATGTCCTCCTCAAAGCCGGCGTAGGCGGCTTTGATCGTATAGGTCTTCAGCGCTTCCATCCGGTTCAGCCGCTGCTCGGGGAAGAAGACCTCGCCGCTAGGCATTTTGCGTGAGACGGTCGCGTAATAGCTGGGGATCGGATCGACATCCTCGACCGGTGCGTCGGTACCGTTGGAGATCACCGTTCCCAGGTCCCACAGCGTACGCCACATGTAGGCGCCTTCTCGCGCCCGCTGCTCGCCTAGTCGCGGAATCACCCACGGTCCGTCGGACGTGCAGTGGACGGCCTGCATCGCGGCGACGACCCCGAGCTGAGCGAAGCGCGGAATGTCGTCGGGGTGCAGGTGCTGGGCGTGCTCGATACGCCAGCGCAGGTCCGAACGGTCCGGGTTCGCCTCGAACGCAGTCTCGTAGACGTCCAGGACCTCACGGTTGGCGCGGTCGCCGATCGCGTGTACGCAGAGCTGGTAATCGTGTTCTATCGCCAGCCGCGCCGTCTCGCGCAGCGATTCCATCGTTGTCGTGTTCAGCCCCGTGCTCGTCCGTAGGTCCGAATAGGGCTCGAGCAGCCAGGCGCCGTGCGACCCCAGCGCCCCGTCGGCCGTCACCTTGATCGCCCGCACGGTGAGGCGATTATCGCCGTAGCCAACCATGCGATAGTCGGCTAAGCTCTCGGCCAGCTCGTCGTTCGGCCGGCGGATCATGACATACAGCCTGATGTCCAGCGCGCCCTCATCCACCATCTGCCTGTACAGATCGATCGCTTCAAAGCCTACCCCGGGATCGTGAACCGTCGTGATGCCCTTGGAGAGCGCCTCCTCGGCCGCCAGCTCGACCTGCCGGCGAGGATCGGGCGGCGGCGCGTTCTCATAGGCTGCCGACAACAGACCCTGGGCCCGCTCGCGGAAGACGCCGATCGGGTTGCCGGCCGCGTCATGCACGATCTCGCCGCCGTCGGGATTGGGCGTCTCGCTCGTGATCCCCGCCATCTCCATCGCCTTCGCGTTGGCGAAGCAAGCGTGACCGCTCGCGTGCTCGAGGACCACCGGGTTGTCGGGCGACACCGCACTCAACGTGTGGTGCGTGGGCAGACCCTCGACGTTGCCCGGCGGTACCCTGTCCCACTTCTCCTGGTGCCAGCCGCGCCCGCTGATCAGCTGGCCCGGCTCCGCCTCGGCCACGGCGTCGGCGACCATCGAGACGATCTCGTCCCAGTTCGCCACGCTCATCAGGTCGAGCTGCATCTTGGCGGCCCCGATGCCCATGAAGTGCGCATGGCTGTCGATCAGGCCCGGAACCGCGAGTTGGCCGTCCAGATCGATGACCTCGGTCTCGGGACCTATGTACTCGGCGATCTCACTATCGCTTCCCACGGCGAGTATCCGGTCACCTCGGACCGCGACCGCCTCGCCGTCCGGAACCGCGTCGTCCACGGTGACGACCTTGCCGTTCCTCAGCACGAGGTCGGCAACCTCGGGCTCGCCGGCGCAGCCGACCAGCAGGGCGAGCGCACTGCTGAGGGCTACGACGAGCAGCGCATGACGCCGATGGCTGAACAGCCGTCCGTTCCTATCCATGAAGCCTCCCGTGTCGATCATCTCGGTTTGAGAGTTCGCTCCCTTTACTCGCCGCCTCTGGTTGACAGATGTCCCTCAAGCTACGGCGAGCGGAAGGAGCGGGCCATACCCGCTAATGTGCAGTCTGGCCCACCCTCCTCGCCCGCGCTATTCTTCCTCTGCTTCAACACGCTTCCTTGCTCCCAAGCGCCCGATGAATCGACCCGATCGGCTGAGGCAGCGTCCCATACGCATCACGGGCCCAGCGGCGGCTGGCTCGCTGGCGGCCATCCTCCTGACCGCCGTCCCCGCGCCGTGCAACGCGACACCCGACTCGCTGTATCACGAGGCGCGGCCCGCCATGGGGACGACGGTCAAGGTGTACCTCTATGCGCCGAACAGCGTTCGCGCGGCCGAGCTGTTGGAGGCGGCCTTTGTGGAGATCGAGCGTGTCGAGGCGGCCCTGAGCAACTACCGGCCGACCAGCGAGCTGTCGCGGATCAATGCCGCTGCCGCGGTGGCGCCCGTGACGACCGACCCGGAGGTCTTCGGCCTCATCGCGCGAGCTCTCGAGCACAGCCGGCGTAGCGAAGGCGCGTTCGATATCACCGTAGGCCCGCTCGTCAAAGCGTGGGGCTTCTTCGACGGCGGCGGGCACTACCCGTCGGACGGCGAGCTTGCCGACGCACGCGCCCGGTCGGGGTGGAGGCAGGTGGACCTCGACGAAGCGACGCGCAGCGTCCGATTCCTGACACCGGGCCTCGAGCTCGACCTCGGCGCGATCGGCAAGGGCTGGGCACTCGACTGCGCGGCCGCGACGCTGCGCCGCCACGGTGTCCGCGCCGCGCTGCTCAGCGCGGGACAGAGCACCTACTACGCGGTCGGCGCGCCGCCGGACGAGCGCGGCTGGCGGATCCGCGTGACCGATCCGCAGGACACGACACGCGCCCTCTCGACGACACTGCTGCGCGATGAGGCGCTCTCCACATCGGGAGCCGGCGAACAATCGTTCGACTTCGGCGGCCGACACTACAGCCACATCATCGATCCCCGCACCGGGCATCCCGTCGCGGGCATGGCACAGGCCACGGTGACGGCGCCGACGGCGACCGACAGCGACGCTCTGGCGACGGCGGTTTTCGTCCTCGGACCCGAGCGCGCAGCGGAGCTAGTCCACGGGTCCCCGGGGGCCGCCGCCTTGCTGGTCATGGAGGCCTCCGGTGACGAGCGCGTACTCGCCCTCGAATGGCCCGAGCGTGTGGCCACGCGCACCAACTGAGCGATACGGGCGTTCCCCGAACCAGAGGTGGCCCGCATGATGAAGAGAAGAGATTTCGTTACGACCTCGGCGGCACTCGTCGGCTCCTCGTTTCTGGATCTCGAGGCGATGGCGAAAACGTTCAGACGGCGCGCCGCGCCGTCTGACGAGATCCACGTCGGCGTGATCGGAGTCGGCAGCCGCGGCAAGTCCATGATGCGCCAGTTCCTGCGTATACCGGGTGTGAGAGTCACCGCCCTCTGCGACGTCTACGAGCCGCGCTTCGCCCAAGGCCGGGAGATCACCGGCGAAGAGACACCGGTCTTCCGCGACTATCGCCGTATGCTCGATGATGCGCGCGACCTGGACGCCGTCATCATCGCGACGCCCCTCAGCTACCACGCCGAGCACATGGTGGCCTCGCTCGAGCGCGACCTCCACGTCTACGGCGAAAAGGCGATCGGCCTAACGGTGGAAGACTGCAACGCCATCGTCAGGGCGGCGCGCGAGAGCGGAGGCTGGTTCCAGACCGGCCTGCAATACCGCTACGCACCGTACTACCGGCAGGCGATCGAGCGCATCGAGGCCGGCGAGATCGGGCGGCCGACCCACATCTACGCCTACTGGCACCGCAACTACAACTGGCGCCGTCCGGTACCCGAGCCGTCGCTCGAACGCCTGATCAACTGGCGACTGTACAGGGAATACTCCGGCGGCCTGTTGGCCGAGCTCGGCTCGCACCAGATCGACGTCGCCAACTGGATCTTCGGCGCCACGCCGGAGAGCGTGATCGGGAACGGGGCCATTACGTTCTACGACGACGGCCGCGAGACCTTCGACAACGTCCAGACGGTATTCACCTACCCGAACGGCGGCACGCTCGTCTTCAGCTCGCTGATCGGCAACCACAAGGTAGGCTACCAGGTCAACATCTACGGCACCGGCGGCACCGTCGAGCTCACGCTCGAGGACGGCGCGTTCTATTACGAGCCGGCGCGACCCAATTCCGCCGTGCCACGCGAGTTGGTCGAGCGGGGCGTGCATACGACGGCGACCTTAGCCACACGGGGCGACATGCCGTATCGCGGACCCGGCCTTCCCATCGAGGTGCCGCCCGAAGAGGCCGGCGACCCCAGTTTCCTTGCCAGTGTTGCCTTCATCAATTGCATCGCGACGAACCAGCGACCGTTCGCCGACGAGCGAGTCGGCTGGCGCTCGGCCGTCGCCGTAGCGCTGGGCGCCGAGGCGGCGCGCAGCAGGAGTCGGGTCGATTTCGCCGACCACGTCAACACACAGGTGGAGGGCTAACCATGAGCCACGCAGCAGAACCGCGCACAGCCTGCGTCGTCCTACTGGCGTTGCTCGCCTGCAGTGCAGAGCAGGAGCCACAGCTAAACACGCTCAGTGCGAGCGAGGAAGCCGCAGGGTGGAAGCTCCTGTTCGACGGCGCGACGTTCGACGGTTGGCGGGGGCTGGGCCGCGACTCGATACCCGAGGGCCACTGGATCATCGAGGGCGGTAGCATCCGCAAGGTGGCAAGCGGCGCGGTGCCCATCGCTCCGGACGGCCAACCGTTGGAGGGCGGTGACATCATGACCGTGGACAGCTACCGCGACTTCGAGCTCGCGCTCGAGTGGAGGGTGAGTCCCGGCGGCAACAGCGGGATCAAGTACAACGTATCGGAGGCGATGTCCACGGCGGCGCCCCCGACGTACGCGGCGCTGGGCTTCGAGTACCAGATCCTCGATGACGAGCGGCATCCCGACGCCCGCATCGGCCCCAACCGTACCGCCTCGGCGCTCTACGACCTGGTGCCGCCGGGGCCCGGCAAGCGGCTGCGGCCGGTGGGAACGTACAACGAGGCGCGCATCTTCTTCCGCGGCACACACGGCGAGCACTGGCTGAACGGTGTCAAAGTTCTGGAGTTCGAGCTCGGTGATGCCGCCTTCGACTCCGCATTCGCGGTCAGCAAGTACCAGCCGATCGAGGGCTTCGCCGCGAAACGAACGGGACACATCGTCCTGCAAGACCACGGCGACGACGTCTGGTTCCGCAACATCAAGATCCGGGAGCTCGCGCCATGACCGACACCATCGACCGCCGAACCTTCATCGCGCGGAGCGCCGCCGCCGGCCTCGGGGTCGGTGTCTGGGGCGCGTTCCCGGCGTTTCGCCCCTCGTTCGCACCCAGCGACCCCGTCCTGGTTGGCGTGATGGGCGTGAACAGCCGCGGCAGCGAACTGGCTCAGGGCTTCGCCAGAGCCGGGGCCGACGTTGGT
>JASFTY010000308.1:0-5196 GCA_050050535.1 Gemmatimonadales bacterium
GGCGGCGCGATCGCCTCGGTCCCCGGCAGTACGAGCACCAGCAGCGCCAACAGCGTTAGCCCGAGCAGCGGCCAGGCCAGCTGCGGATAGAACCGATAGTCGACCCGCGCCATCAGGTAGAGCGCCGGCAGGCCGACCAGCGCCTTGCTCGCCTGCTGGCGGAGATAGAAGTGGTCCGGCAGTCCCTGTGTCTGTGCCAGGAACGAGCTGGCGCTGTACACGGTGATCAGGCCGGCCAACAGCAGGAATACGGTGACCGCCAGCAACATACCGGCATCGCGCCGCGCACTGCCCGCCGCGGGCACGTACGCGTCAACCGTCACCGATGACGCGAGATCCCTCACGATGTCTCCTGCTCCACCAACGCCATGAAGCGCGCGCCGCGCTCCTCGTAGTTGCGAAACATGTCGAAGCTGGCGCAGGCGGGCGCGAGAAGAGCGGAGTCGCCCGGTCGTGTCAGGGCACGCGCCCGCCGCACCACGTCTTCAAAAGGTCCGTCCTCGCGGGCGATCATCACAGAGTCGCCCAACTCGGACTCGATCTGAGCCGCCGCTTCGCCGTAGGCGACGACCGCGCGAACCCGCCCCTTCAGATCGGGCAGCAGAGCCGCAAACGACTCCCCTTTCGGCCGGCCGCCGAGCAGCAGGACCACGGGGCGATCCATCGCCCTGAGCGCCACCCGAGTCGAGGCTACGTTCGTCGCCTTCGAGTCGTTCACCCAGAGCACGCCATCCTTCTCCGCCACAGGTTGCAGGCGATGCGGGAGCGACTCGAAACCCCGCAGCCCCTCACGCACGGCAGGGAACGGAGTCTCCGCAAACACCGCGGCGATGGCAGAGGCGAGGGCGTTGGCGACGTTGTGTGTGCCCAGCAACTTGAGCTCACCTCGTGCCACGAGACCGACCTGTTCGCCGTCGTAGCGGGCGACCAGCACGTCATCCGAGTCGAGGAACGCGCCCTGTTCATCGTCGGGTGGTCGGGATGCGACACGGAAGTAGCGCGCGGTTCCGGGCATTCCCGCGGCCAGCCGCATAACGCTCTCGTCTTCTGCATTCAGCACCCAGCGGCTGTCGACGTCTGCGTTGTCGAACAAGCGTGCCTTGGCGGCGAAGTAGCTGTCGACATCGACATGCCAATCGAGGTGATCGGGGCAGAGGTTGAGCATCACGCCGATCGCCGGCTTGAAGCGGTCTATCTGAGCCAGCTGGAACGAGCTGACCTCGGCGACGATCCACTCGTAGCCGGCGTCGCTCTCCGCGGCCAATTCGGAGAGCGCTCGCCCGATGTTACCGCCCACGCCGACGCGCACGCCCGAGCGCTCCAGCATCGAACCTATCCATGCGGTCGTCGTCGTCTTGCCGTTCGTACCGGTCACCGCGATGACCGGCACCTGGAGAAAACCGAAAGCCAGCTCGAGCTCGGAGATCGTCGGCCGCGACCGCACATTAGGTGCCTGGAAGACCTCGGCGCTCGGTGGGATCCCCGGACTCGTGACCAGCACGTCGCATCTTCCCAACCTCTCGATGTCGTGACGCCCGAGCTCGACATCGACTCGCGGTCCGCGAAGATCCTCCACCTCGGCGCGCAGTTCCGGAGTGTCCGCCACGTCGCTGGCGTAGACCGAGGCGCCGACCCGGGCGAGCAGCCGCGTCGCCGCGCGTCCGCTGCGACCCAGTCCCAGGACTCCTACCTGGAGCTCCGACCACGACTCGGGACTCTTCACCGTATCTTCAGCGTGCTCAGCGCGATTAGCGCAGCGAGCACTCCGGCGATCCAGAAGCGAACGACGACCTTCGGTTCCGACCAGCCGAGTTGCTCGAAGTGATGATGTAAGGGCGCCATCCGAAAGACGCGCCGGCCTTGCCCGAAACGTTTGCGCGTATACTTGAACCAGCTCGTCTGCAGTATGACCGAAGTCGCTTCGGCGACGAACACGGCACCGACGATCAACAGCAGGAACTCCCCTTTTATCAGCACCGCCACGGCGCCCAAGGCGCCACCGAGCGCCAGCGACCCGGTATCACCCATGAACACATCCGCCGGGTGGCTGTTGAACCAGAGGAAGCCGAGCGCGCCGCCGGCCAGGGCGGCGCAGAACACCGACAACTCGCCCACGCCCGGGAGATAGAACAGTCCCAGGTAATTGGACGCGTCGACGCGGCCGATCAGATAGGCGAAGACGCCGAACGTTCCGCCGGCGATGGCAGCGAGTCCGGCCGCGAGGCCATCGAGCCCGTCCGTGAGGTTCACCGAGTTCGCGCTGCCGCTCACCACGAGTGCGACGAACGGGATGAAGAACGGCGCCCAGATCACGAGCCTCAATTCCTTGAAGAACGGCAGCGTCGTGTGGTTCACCGGATAGTCGCTGAGCGGGTACTGCCAGAGCAGGTAGCCCAGCAGCAGGCCGAGGGCGAACTGGCCGACGAACTTGTAGCGCGCTACCAGGCCACGCGATTCGCGCTGCACGACCTTCATGTAGTCGTCGACGAAACCGAGCAGGCCCATCGCCGCCGTCAGGCCGAGCGCGATGAGCACGTACGGGTTGTCGAGACGTGCCCAGAGCACCGTGGGCACGACGACGGCGGCCAGGATGATCAGGCCGCCCATCGTCGGGGTGCCCGCCTTGTCGAGATGCGCGTGCGGCCCGTCGAGGCGTACGACCTGGCCGATGTTTCGCCGACGTAACCAGCTCAGTATCGGCGGGCCGCTGACGAAGGCGATGAGCAGTGCGGTAACCATCGCGCCGCCCGCCCTGAACGTGATGTACTGGAACAGGTTGAACACTATGTGCTTGTCGGCCAGCGGAAACAGGAATTCGTAGAGCACGGTCGTCCCTCGCTAACCTTCCATAGCCCGGCTGCGGGTCTGTCCCGTATTTCCGAAGTCACGCTCGAACCACGGGATGGCCCGCTCGAACTTCATTCCCCGCGACGCCTTGAGCAGAACGAACTCGTTCCCCGACAAGCGCGACGCCAACTGCCGGTAGGCGTCCTCCAGCTGTGGTTCCAGGATCAGTCCCTGGTGCGCACGGCGGCCGGCGCGGGCGAATGCTTCCACGAACTCGCCGGTCGCGGCGATCAGTTCGATCTTCGCATCGAGCATGAAGGCGGCCACCTGCGCGTGCAGCGCTGACGAGCGGGCGCCCAACTCGAGCATCGTCCCGGCGAGGACCGCGCGGCGACGGCCCGCTGCCAGGGCACTGAGCGCATCGATCGCAGCCAGGAACGACGCCGGGTTTGCGTTGTAGCAGTCTACGAGTAGCGTGAGACCGCGAATCCGACGAAGCTCGCCACGCATGGGTGGCAATTCGGCGCGACTCAAACGCCGGGCCGCCTGCGACGGATCGACCCCGAGCAGCCGTCCAACGACCAGCGCGAACAGCGCATCGCGAATCAGATGCGTGCCGAAGCCGCGCAGCTCGAAGTCTGTACCACCCCATCTCCACTGCATGCCGTGGGCGGACACCGACCAGCGCTCCGGCCGCTCGTCGGCGTCATCGCTCAGCCCGACGGTCCGCACGTCAGGGCAGCTCTCGCGTGCCTGGGCCGCGAGTTGAGGCGGCTGATCGGCTACCCATGCGACGCCCCCAGCGCGCATGGAGGAGAGGAGCGACAGTTTTTCATCGAGGACGCCCTGCAGATCTCCGAGCCCCTCGAGGTGGCCTTCGCTCACCGTGGTGACGACCACGTAGTTGGGCTCCGCGATGCGTCCGAGGCGCCCGATTTCGCCGCGCTGGTTCGAGGCGAGCTCGAGGACCCAGATCTTCGCCTGGTCGGGCGCCGCCAGGATCGAGAGCGGAACTCCCACCAGGTTGTTGAAGTTGCCCGGGCTGCCATAAGCCTCGCTCCCCAGAACGGCCATCGCGAGCTCGCGGGTCGTCGTCTTGCCGCTCGTCCCAGTTATCGCGACGACGATGGGATCGAGGGCCGAGCGCCGCGCAGCGGCCAGGCGGCCCAGCGCCTCCAGCGAATCGTCGACGACGAACAGCTCGAACTCCGCCGGAAGACCGTCGGGGTGACGTTCGACCACAGCGCCGGCGGCTCCGGCCTCTGCCGCGCTGACCACGAAATCGGCCCCGTCGAACCGCTCGCCACGCAACGCGACAAACAGCTCCCCGGGACGGAGGCTACGGGTATCAGTAGAGACACCAGAGTATGTGTGTCCGGCGCCGCCCGTCGACGGGACGCCGAGCGCATCACGCACACGGTCGCTCGTCCAGACGAATCGCGACATCATGTCCTGTCCCGGCTGCCGGCCAGCAGTTCCGCTACGATCGCCGCCTCATCCAGCGGCCTGACTTCATCGCCGACGATCTGGTAGTCCTCGTGTCCCTTGCCGGCCAGAAGGACCGTGTCGTGAGGACCGGCGATCTCCAGCGCTCGGGCGATGGCGGCGCGGCGATCGACGACGATCTCGTGGTCCGCCGAGCCGAGCCCCGGCGTAATTCCGGCGATGATCGCTTCCGGCTCCTCGCTCCTCGGATTGTCCGAGGTGACGATGGTGTAGTCCGCTCCCTCGGCAGCCGCCCGTCCCATGAGCGGCCGCTTGCCGGGATCGCGATCGCCACCACACCCGAACACAGCGATCAGCCGCGCCTTCGTCAGCGGACGCAGAGCCGCCAGAGCGCCCCGCAGCGCGTCGGGTGTGTGCGCGTAGTCGCGCAGCACCAGCGGCTGATCCACCAACACCTCGAGCCGCCCCGGCACCGGCGGCACCTCGCGTAGTGCCTCTCCGACCGCCAGCGCCTCGAGTCCGAGGACCCCGGCCACAGCGGCGGCGGCCAGCGCGTTCGAAACGTTGAATTCGCCGAGCAGCGGAAGCTCGACCTCGACCTCCGCTTCCGGCGCCACCAGCCGCCAGCGGGAGCCGGTGCGTCCCAACCGAACGTCACGGGCGGTGTACTCAGCGTCGCCTGCGATCGCGTAACGGACCAGGCGACGCTGCGGCAGATCCGACCAGGCCGGCTCATCGGCGTTGACGACCAACGTGCCATCGGCCGACACGAGGTCGGCCAGCCGCGCTTTCGCCGCCCTGTACGTGTCGAAATCGGAGTGATAATCGAGGTGGTCACGAGACAGGTTCGTGAACACTGCGACCTCGAACGTCACTCCATCCACCCGGCCCTGGGACAGTGCGTGCGATGATACCTCGGCAACGACGCACTCGACTCCGTCCTGCTCGAGGGCGGCAAGTCGG
>JASFTY010000309.1:0-5180 GCA_050050535.1 Gemmatimonadales bacterium
CCGTGTGGCTGATCATCCGCTTAAACCAGCTACCCGTCATCGCCTTGGTGAGCCTTTACCTCACCAACAAGCTGATAGGCCGCGAGCCCATCTGGAAGCGAGAGCTCCGTGAAAAGGCGCCCCCTTTAGTGACCCCTACACTCGAAAAGGTCACGTTCATTGGGTATTAGCCCGGGTTTCCCCGGGTTGTCCCCATCTACCAGGCAGGTTGCTCACGTGTTACGCACCCGTCCGCCGGTCTACTCGCCTCCCGAAGGAGGCTTTCGCCCTCGACTTGCATGTGTTAAGCACGCCGCCAGCGTTCGTCCTGAGCCAGGATCAAACCCTCCACTGAGATATTCCTGAAGGGTCGGTCGGTTACCCGACCCGATCTTGCTCGTGAACGCTCTGTGAACGTCCGAAATTGTTCGCTTTGATTCCCCAAGCTCGGCGGGAAGCGAGACCCGCCAGGGGCCGAACGCACACGTCACACACCCACAACACGTATTTTCAAAAAGCGGCGGTACGCCGGACGACGCACCGCAGGATATATAGATAACACCTCAGTATACCCAAAACCCTGTAAATATCAAGGGTCTCGGGCAGCCCCGGCTCCGCCCCGTGCCCGCCCCAACCCCGCGCGGCCCAGCGGTCGCAGCCCCCGACGGGCGCCGCCTTGGCGCCCCACCCGCTAAGTCGCCGTCAAATATAAACTTACGGGAGGGTGAGCGACGGGACTTGAACCCGCGACCTCCAGGGCCACAACCTGGCGCTCTAACCGACTGAGCTACGCCCACCACAGACCATGCGGCGGCGCACCGCTCGCCGACCGCGGCCGATCTCGGCAGTTGGCTCCTGCGCTAGTGATTGAATCTACGCTGCCCTTGCGCGACTTCAAGGCGCTAGTCACAGGTCGGCGCGCCTCTTCCCGACCCCCCGACCTCGAGGTGGCAGCGGAGGCCGCTCGCCTTGTGCACGACTTCGGCCTTGTAGCCCGACGCCGAGACGTCCGACAAGGACAGCTCGTAGTTGTCAGGCACGGGGCGATTGAAGTACCTGCCGCGAAGCTCCTCGAGGCCGAGGTAGCGATCCTCGATCGCCGAGGCCTGCTCCTCGGCCGCCTGCAGATCGTGGAGGATCGTCTTCATCTGCGTCTGAAACTGGGCCTTGAGCAGCGGTGGCACGTCGCCGTCCCGGGTCTCGGAGTCGCCACACGCGCCGAGCATGCCGGCGACCGTCAGGCCGGCCAGCGATGCCAGGATGAGTTTCCGTGTCATCACGGCTCGCTTCTCTGTTCGAGTGTGAGACGGCGGCAGGGGAGCAACTCCATGTTGACGTGTCGGGACCGGGAGGTCAAGGGCGAGAGGTGGGCCCTGCTTGCCCGAGGCAGGCCAGCCGCGTACGATTCCGCGCGATTCCGTTTTGCCCCCGTCTCCGCACCTGCTATGGTTCTCGATCTCGACGCACTCGGCGCTCGACGAATCGGCCGCCTGCTCACTCTGGTGGTCATCGCTCTACTGGCGGCCCTGTTCCGTGCTTTGGGCCCGGTTGAGGGTCTGGCGACCAACACCATGCTCCTGGGCTTCTTGTTGCTCGCGGCGTTCGTCGCCGGCGAGTTGGCCCGGGAGCTGCGGCTGCCCAGGATCACCGGTTATCTGGTCATCGGCATCCTCTTCGGCCCCCACGTTCTGCGCCTTCTACCGCATGAGACCGTAGAAGGGTTCAGGCTGATCAACGGTGTCGCACTGAGCGTGATCGCGTTGCAGGCGGGTGGTGAGTTGCGTCTCAGCCACGCGGGTGAGAGGCTGGCCGGCATCGTGACGACCACGGTGCTGCAGATCGTCCTCATCTTGGTGGGCGTGGGTGCTGTCGTGTTCTTGGCGCGAGGGCTCTTCCCTGCCCTCGACGGCCAAGGCTACCGCGTCGTCCTGGCCGTGGCGCTCATCTTCGGGCTCGTCGCGGTAGCCAATTCGCCAGCCACGGTTATTGCCGTAATGACCGAGCTACGTGCTCGGGGCCCGCTCGCCGATGCGGTGCTCGGCGTCAGTGTGCTCAAAGACGTTCTCATACTGCTGCTGATCGCCGTCGTCATCCCGGCGGCGGTGGTACTCGTCGAGCCGGCGCGCGGCTTCGACTTCCATCAGGTCGGTGAGCTCAGCCTGACGATCGCCGTGGCTCTGGCTTCCGGGGCAGTCGTCGGCTGGCTGATCGGCCTCTACCTGGAGAAGGTCGCCGCCCAGCCCATCCTCTTCGTGCTTGCCGTGGCCTTTGGCGTTGTGGAGCTGGCGGAGGTTCTCGGGCTGGAGTCCGAGTTCTACATCTTGATGAGCATGTCCGCCGGCTTCGTGGTTCAGAACTTCTCGATACAGGGGCCGCGGTTCGTGCGGGCGCTCGAGGCCAATACCCTTCCCCTCTACGCCCTCTTCTTCTCAGTGGCGGGGGCCGATCTGAACCTGGAGGTCATCCCCGTCGTATGGAAGGCTGGGATCGTGATCATCGTTGCCCGTGCTGTGCTGATGAGCGTGAGCACGTACCTGGCTGCTGCAGCCGCGCGTGAGCTGCCGGTGATCCGCCGGCATGCCTGGACGGGTTTCCTCGCCCAGGCTGGTGTTACGCTGACACTCGCAACGATCGTCCGCGAGCGCTTCGCGGCCTGGGGAGGCGAGGAGGTGGCGGCGATCGTCATCGCAATGATCGCAGTCAATCAGCTGGTCGGTCCGCCGCTCTTCCGTTTCTCGCTCTTGAGGGCCGGAGAATCGAATCTGGACTCGGTGAGGTCGTTGACTCGATGACTACTCCCTGTCTTCTGGCTGCGCTGTTGCTGGGCGCCCAGCCCCCGGCCGCCGACTCGCAGGCGGTCGTCAACCCGTTCGCCGGCTTCGAGACCCACCGACTCGGCAACGGTCTCAAGGTGTGGTACAAGCGCCTACCGAGCGAGCCGGTGGTTTCGATCAGCGTGGCGCTGCCATTCGGCTCGGACAGGGATCCGCCCGGTAAAGAGCAGCTGGCACATTTCACCGAGCACATGTTGTTCAGCGATCAGCCGGGTCGCAGCGAGGAGGAGATCAGGCGCGAGATCGAGGGGCGCGGCGGCGTGTACAACGCGTCCGTCACACCCGACCGCACGTTCTACTACGTCCGGATCGGCAGCGAAGACGCGCTCTACGCTCTGGAGTGGTTGTATCGGGTGCTGGCGCCACACACGATGGACGCAGAGGTGGTCGAGCGGCAACGTGAACCGGTGGCCCTAGAGGTCGGGGCCCGACCGCGGCAGCTCTTCGATTGGCTCGCCGCCTACTATCTGAACCCGCCGATCCTCAGGACGCCTGGATTCTGGGAGCGGGAGTTCGGGCTCGAGACCTGGAGATCCCGCGACTATTACCCGTTCAGGAGCCTCTACAGCATTGCGCCCGGCGACCTGCTCGAGTTCTACGAGACCTGCTACGTGCCGTCCCTGATGACGCTGACGATCGTGGGCGACATCGACCGCCGGGCGGTGCTGGACGGTGTCGCCCGGACCTTCGCGTTCCTCCCGGCACGGGCGGAGCCCGAACCGGCGCCTGCCGCTCGCGACCCGGGTCGCTACCGCCAATCGATCTACTGGGTCTACAGACCCGATGTCTACTACAGCAACCGCTTCAAGTTCTACGGGCTCTCCGCCGAGCAGGAGGTGATGCTGGCCTTCATCGCGCAGTTGCTGAGCAAGCGCCTGAACGACCGGCTGCGCTTCGGCGAACGGAAGGCCACCTACGGCATCGCCGTGGGCATCGTGAAGCGTGGTGGGGCCGGCTATCTACACGTGAGCGGCGGAATCAAGTCGGAGGAGTTCGAGTACGCGAGGGAAGTCGTAGAGGCCGAGCTGGAGGCGCTCCGCACGGGTAGGATCTCGCAGGCGGAGTTCGACGAAGGCCGTTCCGCGGTGACGCGACAGCTGAGAGTGAACAACGCTTCCTCGGAGGATCTCGAGCGCTGGGTAAGAACCAGCTTCTACGATCCTAGGGTGCACGACGACTTTCCGAACCTGGTCGCGGCGTTCGAGGGGTTCACGAGAGAGGAGGTCCAGTCCTTCGCCAGCGGCTTCCTCGTGCCGGAGCGTCAGGTTCTCACGATAGCCTATCCCCATCCTCTGAGACAGGGGACGCTTCTGATCCTGGTCGCGGTTATCGTCTGGCTCGCCGTCCAGGTAGCGCGTCGCCGATTGATACGCCGGGTAGACATGACGCGCATCCGATACGTGGCGCGCTTCAAGCTGCCGAAGGCCTATTCGGTAGTGGCGGTGCTGGCGCTGGCAGCCTTGGTCGCCATCGTGGGACGATTGGTCGCCTTCGTCTATCAGTCGATCACCGAGAGGTATCTGGTGCAGCTGGACAGTTTCGTCGTTCAGTGGCTCGCCTACGCAGCGATGCTGCTGCTCGCGGTCTTCCTGATCATCCAAGTGCCCGCTCGAATCCCGCGGAAGATACTACTCTTCGACGACCACATACGGATCAAGCACCTGTCCTATCGCTCGGTTCCCATTCCGGTGGATCGAATCTCAGAGGTTTCCTTACTGCGGTTCCCTGCCGTCTGGCTGTCCAAAAGGATCTGGAAGTGCGTGCCGCTCACCCTCGGCTTGATGGCGCCGGGGGTCTACCTGCGGTGCAGAGACGGCTGGGGCTATTTCTTCAACGTCCGAGACCGGGACCAGCTGGTTCGGTTGGCGGGCGAGATCGGCGGCGGCGGCGGGCCGCGCGGTGACGCGCTCGGCGCGGCCGAGGGTTAGCCGGAGGAGTAGTCGGGCTCGTTCCCCGGCTTCCACTTGATGTTACAGCCCATGCTCGGCTTCTGCTCTTCCGGGATCGGGCTTCCTGCCAGCACCGCATCCACCGCCCGTCGCAGGTCGCTTCCGGTGACCGGGATCCCGTTACCGGGCCGGCTGTCGTCGAGCTGGCCGCGGTACGCGAGTCGCTGCTGCGAGTCGAAGAGGAAGAAGTCAGGTGTGCAGGCTGCCCTGTATTCTTTGGCGACGGCTTGCGACTCGTCGAACAGGAAGGGGAATGTCCAGCCTTCGGCGATGGCGAGCGCCTTCATGTGCTCGGGGCCGTCCTGCGGATGTGTCTCCGCACTGTTCGAGTTGATCGCGGCGATTGCCAGCCCGCGCGAGCCATAGTCAGCCGCCAATCGCCCAAACTCCTTCAATACATGCTGCACGTACGGGCAGT